>CAJLYN010000046.1 GCA_905210875.1 uncultured Bacteroides sp.
CCACCGAAGTAACCGACGAGGCTGCCCGCCAGCTCGACGACTATTTTGCCCGACGACGCACCCGATTTGACCTTCCGCTGCAATTTATAGGTACCGATTTCCAAAAATCTGTGTGGCAGGCTTTGCTCGATATACCCTATGGGCAGACAGTCTCTTATAAGGAACTTGCCGTCGCAATTGGTGCGCCCTCGGCCGTACGTGCCGTGGCCAATGCCAACGGGGCTAACGCTCTTTCCATCATCGTTCCCTGTCACCGTGTTGTCGGTTCCGACCATTCACTTACCGGCTATGCCGGAGGTATCGAAGCCAAAAGATTCCTTCTGGAATGGGAGCAGAACGAAAACTTCGGCGCATTTCGACATGTTTTGTAAGATGCCGTTTCGCATATCGGAAAAAATGGCTACTTTTGTGGGGAAAAGCAAAAAAGAAATATGCCGGTAATACTTAACATAGAAACATCAACCGATGTCTGCTCTACCGCTTTGACGTGCGACGGAGAGGTCGTTTTCAATCGGGAAAATTACAAGAGTATGTCGCATGCCTCGTCGCTGGGAGGGTACGTACAGGAGGCTCTTTCAGCTGCGAAAAGTAAGCATTTGACTATTGATGCCGTCGCCGTGAGCCGAGGTCCCGGTTCTTATACCGGACTTCGCATAGGTGTTTCCGAGGCCAAAGGCCTATGCTTCGGACTCGATGTGCCTCTTATTGCCGTCGATACGCTGGCCGTGATGGCGTGTGCCGTCATGTTCAAGAAAAATATCGACGAGAATGCCTTGTTGTGCCCCATGATAGATGCCCGTCGCATGGAGGTCTATTCGGCTGTATACGATAGGGCTCTGAACCTAGTCAAGCCGATTTCGGCCGAAATTATCGATGCTGATTCATACGCCGATATTCTGGCTGAGCGGCCTGTTCTGTTTTTTGGCAATGGTGCCGAGAAATGCCGGGAGGTGATAACCTCGCCTCAAGCCCACTTCATTGCCGATGTACACCCCTTGGCAGCCGATATGCTGGCGCTTTCCGAGATGGTATTCCGCCGTTCACAGTTTGAAAACGTGGCCTATTTCGAACCGTTCTATCTTAAAGAGTTTGTCGTCACCAAACCCAAAAATAAAGTTCTTTCCAACGAATAAAATCTTTCCATGGAACAAGAAGATTTGCTTGCCTATAATACCCAGAAAAAGAAACTGGTCCTTCCCGAATACGGTCGCAACGTGCATCGCATGATAGAGTATTGTATGACTCTCGAAGATCGCGACGAACGTACCCGTTGTGCCAATGCCATAGTAAATATTATGGGAAATCTTTTTCCCCATTTGCGCGACATCGATGACTTCAAGCATAAGTTGTGGGATCACTTGGCCATTATGTCCGATTTCAAACTCGATATCGACTACCCTTATGAAGTCATACGTAAGGAAAAACTGCATGACAAGCCAGAGAATGTGCCGTATACCAATTCCCATATGCGTTATCGCCATTACGGTAAACTGCTTGAACTGATGCTGCAAAAGTGGCAGGAGATGCCCGAGGGGGAAGAAAAAGATCAGTTGATTGTCTACCTGGCCAACCACATGAAAAAATCGCTTACGGCATGGAACAAAGAAGCCGTAGACGATGAGAAGATATTGAAAGACATTCTTGAATATACCCACAATGAAGTTCCTTTGACGCTCGAACAACTTCATCTGAAAGAAGTGCCAAAAGAAAATACGCCACGGAAAAATAAAAATAACGGGAAAAAAGCGGGTCGATAACCGCTTTTTTTGTATATTAACCGAAAATTCTTTCTCATGGCATCATTCGTTATAGAAGGCGGCCGTCGCATGCACGGCGAGTTGATACCGCAAGGCGCTAAAAACGAGGCTTTGCAGATATTGTGTGCTACGTTGCTCACCCCTGAGCCCGTAGAAGTTTATAACCTGCCCGACATTCTCGATGTCAATAATCTCATACAGCTGTTGCGCGATTTGGGCGTGGAGACGACAAAGATAGGAGAGGGGGCATACCGTTTCAAGGCCGAGCACATCGACCTGGATTATCTCCAAACTCCGCAGTTCCTGAAACAGAGTGCATCGTTGCGCGGGTCGGTAATGATTGTTGGCCCGCTGGTAGCCCGTTTTGGAAAGGCCGTGATTGCCAAACCCGGCGGCGACAAGATAGGTCGTCGCAGGCTGGATACCCACTTTCTCGGCATACAGAAATTAGGTGCCGAATTTTCTTATGTTCCCGAAAAACAAATTTATGAAATATCGGCCAAGCAACTGACCGGTACTTACATGTTGCTCGACGAGGCATCGGTAACCGGAACGGCCAATATCCTCATGGCCGCTGTTTTGGCCAAAGGAAAGACTACCATTTACAACGCCGCTTGCGAGCCCTACCTGCAACAACTCTCCAAAATGCTCAATGCCATGGGGGCCCATATCACAGGTATTGGTTCCAATCTCCTCGAAATAGAGGGCGTCGACTCGCTCGGAGGCTGTCGACATACCATCTTGCCCGATATGATTGAGATAGGTTCCTTTATAGGAATGGCAGCCATGACCGCTTCTGATATACGGATTAAGAATGTATCGGTCAAAGATCTTGGTATTATACCCGACAGTTTTCGCCGGCTCGGTGTTCGTGTCGAGCAGGAGGGCGACGACTTGTATGTTCCCCAGCAAGACAGTTATGAGATAGAAACCTTTATTGATGGTTCCATCATGACCTTTGCCGATGCGCCTTGGCCCGGACTTACCCCCGACCTGCTCAGTGTCTTTCTGGTGGTGGCTACGCAGGCTAAGGGCAGCGTGTTGATACACCAGAAGATGTTTGAGAGTCGCCTCTTCTTTGTCGACAAACTGATCGACATGGGAGCGCAGATTATTTTGTGCGATCCCCACAGGGCTGCTGTTATAGGTCAGGCCAAGGCCTATCCTTTGCGTGCCGCTTCCATGGTTTCGCCCGACATACGCGCAGGAATAGCCCTGCTCATCGCCGCCATGTCGGCCGAAGGCATCAGCACCATACACAACATCGACCAGATCGACCGAGGATACCAGCACATTGACCAGCGGTTGAACGCCATCGGAGCCTCTATTACCCGTCAGTCCTGAGAAGAAGATGATAAGCCGCGACGAATTGATAAAAATAGGAACCTTCAACAAGCCTCACGGTGTGCAGGGTGAGTTGGCATTTACATTTACCGATGACATCTTCGACCGATGCTCATCGCCCTATATCGTGTGTGAAATCGACGGAATTTTTGTGCCGTTCTTTATTGAAGAATATCGCTTCCGTAGTGATACAGCCGCGCTCATAAAGCTCGAAGATGTCGACAGCGAAGACGATGCACGGGAGTTTGTCAACCGCGACATATATTATCCCAAGGCCTACATCGAAAACGACGCTGATGGAGAGAGGTCGGTTCCGGGCGATTTCTTCCTCCATTTTGCGATATACGATACCGAGAAAGGCTTGTTGGGACATATCGTTGATGTTGATATGTCGACCGCTAATGTGCTCTTTGTCGTGGAGCGTGAAGGAGGAGGCGAGTTGCTTGTCCCGGCCATCGACGATTGGGTTGTCTCGGTCGATGAAGAGGCAAAGAAGCTGATGATGCATGTGCCCGAGGGATTACTCGACCTCTGATGCCAATCCGCGCGGCAGTGGGACGAAAACATCGGCACGACGGTCGTCGATTCTTTTTTGGCGGATATTGCCAATAAAAAATTGGCAAACAAAGCGGAAATAAAAAGAATTTCGCTATATTTGCACTCGATTTTGAAAAACCACTTTGGAGTGATGCTCGAGTGGTTGAAGAGGCACGCCTGGAAAGCGTGTAATCGGCAAAACCGGTTCGGGGGTTCGAATCCCCCTCACTCCGCAAGCAGTGTCGGTAATCATTAATGATTACCGACACTGCTTTATTTTCCAATAGAGTGAATAAGATTCCTTTGCCGGGGAATTGTTATTTTTGCTGCATAATTAAATTGGCTGGAATATGAATTCTTATAGAAAATGGATAATTACTTGTCTTGTCGGCATATTTTCCTGGCCGGGCTTTTGTCATGTATCGGCTCAATGGAAAGTAGGCTTTACGGGAGGGTGGACACATAACAGTATCACCACAGAAACCGGATATTTTTATGACCTTCGATATAATCCCGATGGAGGCATGTCTTTTTCTGTACCGGTACAATATCACTTCAATTCGTGGCTGGCTGTGGGAATAGACGTGGCCTATATGCAGAAGAATTATAAGAAAGAACGTTCGGGTTTTTACCATGCCTTGGGAGAAGACATCTCAGGCCATTACCTTGATTTGCCGGTTTATGCTCATTTTTCTTTTGGCGGAGAACGATTGCGGGGTTTTCTCAATGCCGGAATGTATTTGGGTGCATGGTTGTCTTCTCATAGAAAAGGAACAACATTCGTTTGGATGCCCACTGGTATGGACAATGATGGAGCCGTAACGGACATATCGGATATATATTATCTATGGAGTTACAACGAAAAATATGTGTTTGATACGCGTCGAGACAATCGTTTCGACGCTGGTGCTTTGGCTGGTGTTGGAATTAGTTGGCAACTCTTTCCACATATAGAAATGTTGGCCGAGGCCCGTTATTATTATGCGCTTACAGATCAGCAAAAACGATATATGATAGCTCTTGTACCTCGGTATCACAATACGTTGACCATTCAGGCCGGTGTGCTTTTTACGTTGGGTAAAAACAATAAATGAAAAGAAATGCGATGAAAACGAACATCAGAACAACAATTGTTATCCTGTGTGGATTGATGGGCCTTTTTAGTGCCTGTCGCGAGGAGATGCCCAATATGCAGAATCCACGTACCGACTTTTACATATACAACTAGCCTCAATTATTCGAGTCGTTATGGAGTGGGTTGAATTATAATTATGTGTTTTGGGATATCGATCCGACCGATTGGGATGATGTATACAGTGTTTACAAGCCTCGATTTGACAGCTTGGCCACGGCAACGGTTGGTTTTGAAAATCATGAGGCCAACGTTGTTGGCTTAAAAATGTTGAAAACTTTGCTGTCTCATATGATAGACCATCACATGACCGTGCAGGTGTCATTGCCCGAAGGTCAATATGTTATTACTCCTGGGGACGATGAGGTTAGCAGTCGTGACGGTTATCACCCTCGTGGAGCATTGAATAATTATCGTATTACCACTGTCATGGAAAAACTCAAAGCCGATGGTCGTTTAAGTCATGAACTGTGGACTCGACAAGATGATGATTTTTGTTGTGGCACAGAGATTATTGACGGAGATATCATCAGATTATGGTTTAATCATTTTTTATTTACGGGATATATAGATACCGAGAACGACGTTACAAAGGTGTTGGATACATACTATGCTTTACTCGATACTTATCCCGATGTAAAAGGTGTGATTATCGATGTGCGTGACAATGGCGGCGGTTACGTTGATGATTTGCCTTTGATATTGGGCAAGCTCATAAAGGAAGATATGATATTTGCCTACAGCCGAACAAAAAGTGGTATTGGTCGCCTAGATTTTAGCCCGTGGATACCTGCTACGCTGCTGAAAGAAGAGAGTCGTCGCCTACTCGATGTCCCGGTAGTTGTGTTGGCCGATATGAACAGTATAAGTATGTGTGAGATGACTACGCTGGTAGTCAAAGAAATGCCGCAAGGGTGCTTTATCGGCGAACGTACTTTCGGTGGCATGGGGTTAATTAAGCCTTCTAATGGAGCTTTCGAATTAACATACAGTGGATATTTCGAAAATAATGTTTTGATGTGTTATACGACTAATACGGCGACGAAGTCTCTTGATGGACAGATATACGAGGGAAAAGGTATTATGCCCGTTATTGAGGTATTGTACGACGAGGAGACACTCCGGCAAGGTATCGATACTCAGCTCGAGCGTGCTATTACCTACATTCACACGGGTCGATAAACGGTTAACGATATTGATGTTTCCCACATCAAACCTGCCGAAAATGACTGTTTCCATGGGGTTGCGGCATAATAGAGCCGGCGGCTGAATTCCTCTTTAAAAAATCTGAATGGGAGAGGTGTAGTGCAATATCTTCTGTATCTTTGCATAAGAGAAAAGTCGGTACGGTCGATATTCGGGGAATATCTTTCCCCATATCTTGCTTATGCCGGTCTTTGTTATAAGAATTGTTTAGGCCGATAGAATATGATAAGAAATATCTTTTCCCTCCTTTTCTTTTTTGTCTTTACGATAGGGATTGCATGGGCTTATGATTTCAAAAGCAACGGAATATATTATGCCTTGAAAAGCAGGTCCCATATGTCGGTTGCGGAGGTGGTTGCACCACCGTCGGCTGGCGATTATCGGGACGAAATGATGATTCCTGCCACTGTCTCTTATGAGGGTAAGAGTTATCGGGTATCGTCGATAGCCAAACGGGCTTTCATGGGCTGTGAGTCGCTCACCTCGCTTACAGTACCGGCCTCAGTGGTTGAAATCGGAGATTCGGCCTTTTTTGCTTGTTCCGCCCTCAAATATTTGGTGTTGGAAGATGGTGACAAACCGCTTCGTGTGGGCTGCAACAGTTATCAAGGCATTGCGGCCGGACAGGCCATCTTCAACGATTGTCCGCTCGAAACTCTTTATCTCGGTAGGGAGTTGCAGTATGAAGGCGGATTCTTCTACGGCTATTCGCCATTTTACAAAAAGAAGCATCTCTCGCTGGTCATCGTCGGCGATGGCGTACGACGGTTGGAAAACCGGGCTTTCTACGGTTGTGAGGATTTAACGTCGATAACCCTTGGCGGTAAGCTCTCTGCCATCGGAAACTATGCTTTTTACGGCTGTAAGTCATTGCGTGAACTGGTGATAAAAGAGGGCGATGCACCCCTTGCTATCGGGACGAACGGTACGGGAAAGAATCTTTTCTCCGATGCTCCGCTCGAAATACTCTATTTGGGGCGCGACTTGAAATATCCCGAGAGTGTGGGGCATCTCTATAATCCGTTTTTTCAGAAGGCGAGCCTGAGCATGGTTACGGTGGGCGAGGCGGCAAAGGCGATTCCCGCTTCGGCCTTTCAGGGGTGCAGTAATATCGTGTCGTTTACGGTGGGAAGCCGGGTCGAACGTATCGGCGATTATGCCTTCTCTGGCTGTACTTCACTGCGCGAACTTTATTTCAAAGATGCTGAGGCGCCTTTGCTGCTGGGGGTAAACCGGCATACAACATCGAGTAAAGGCGAAGCACTGTTCTACGATTGCCCCATCGAGACTTTGTATCTGGGGCGCACGCTCGACTATTCGACCAGTTATTTCGACGGTTATGCCCCCTTCTACGACCGTACGGCGCTGCATACGGTTGTGGTGGGCGAAACGGTTGTCTCACTGGGCGACCGTCTCTTCTTCGGTTGTCGTTCTTTGACACGTATCACCGTTGGTGGTTCGGTCGAGTTTATTGGCAACTATGTGTTCCGGGAGTGTGAGGCACTCACCGACGTGGTGTTCCGTGATGGGGAATTGCCCTTATACGTGGGATATAACAAGTTCTCTTCCGACGGAATAGGCGAATCGCTTTTCTCCGATTCTCGGTTGCAAACGCTCTACTTGGGACGCACCTTGTCGTATAACATGAGCAGTTTCTATGGCTATTCGCCTTTTTATCAGCAGACACACCTCTCGTCGGTCACACTGAGTGATTATGTTCATATTTTACCATCCAATCTGTTTTACGGGTGCAGTGCTATCAGTGAACTATCTATTCCCGGATCAGTATTGGAGATAGGGAATGCGGCTCTGTCTGACTGTACGGCATTGAAACGGGTGGAATTTAAAGATGGCACAGAACCTTTATTGCTGGGATACAGTCTCTTCTCTGAGGCAGGCGGAAAAAATCTTTTTTGTGACACCCCTGTTGAAACACTCTATTTGGGACGCGATTTGCAATATCTATCTGGCGAAGCCTATGGTATAGCCCCATTTGCTGGTGTAATGACCTTAAAGCGCGTTGATGTGGGACCTCTTGTGGGGCGAGTTCCCGATGATTTGTTCCGCAACTGTACCCGGCTCGAAACCGTTGTGGTGGGCGGAAATGTTGAGACCATTGGAAATCGGGTTTTTCAAGGGTGCAGTGCGCTGGTACATATCATATTTCAGGACGGTTCCCGTCCGCTTATCGTGGGATATAATCTGTATGAGCCATCAGGAGTGGGCCGTTCTCTCTTTTATGACAATCCCCTGACGACGCTCTATCTCGGTCGCGAGTTGCGCTATTCCGATACCATCTATTATGGCTATTCGCCGTTCTATCGGAAGGAGACATTGTCTGACGTAACTCTCGGTCCGACAGTTACGGCCGTAGGTAACCGATTGTTTTACGGTTGTGCCAGGTTGAAAGATTTAACGGTGCAGGGAACCCTCTCTCACGTTGGGAGTTATGCCTTTTACGGTTGTCCGGCACAGCCATAAAGCATTATATAAATTAAACTTTTCATCGTCTTTTCTTGTTTGTGTAGAACAATCACTAAATAAGAAAAGAAATGAAACGTATTTTTATTATTGCCTTGTCTTTCTTGGGCTGTTGTGCGGTACTTACGGCACAGAACTATAACAAAAAAGAGGTGAAGAGTTTGCAGGAGTTTCTGAATCAAACCTCTTCCAAAGAAAAACCCAACTATGCCTTGTTCAAACGGACCAATATCAACGACCCTTCGACTTGGGAGGGGGTGACATGGGAAAACGGTCATGTTACCGTTATCGATTGGCGTGGACGAGGATTGGCCGGAGCGTTGTCGGTCGATAACTTTTCACAATTACAGCGAGTCGATGTAACAGCTAATCAGCTCACCTCATTCTCTGCAGCAAAATGCAGTGCATTGGTATCGATAGAGGTGGGGAAAAACAAGTTGGCATCGCTCAACCTGACCGGTTGTACGGCTCTGCGCACATTGAACTGTTTCAAAAACCGTCTTACCGACATTGATCTTTCTTCGTCGATGGGTATCATGACTCTCAATTGTGCCGACAATCTCTTTGTCGAACTTTCGGTGGCTCATGCCGACTCGTTGACCTCCCTCAATGTGCAGGGGTGCCACCTCGAATGGCTATCGGTCGACAGTTGTTCCCGACTCAAAAATCTCTATTGTGGATACAATCGCATCGCGGAGTTACATCTCATCGATGTTCCCGCTCTTGAAACGTTGAACATGGACAATAACGATATTGCACAATTTTATGTTTCGGGACAATCCAATCTCTATTATTTCTCATGTAGTGGCAATAATATGACGGTATTGAAAATGAATAATTGTGAATCGCTTTCTACTGTCGACTGTTCCGATAATAATCTTTCGTCGCTCGATTTCTCGGGTTCGGCCAATCTGACAACTGTCAATTGTTCCAATAATAACCTCACCCGTCTCGATTTGAGCAATCTGCAAATGTTGCAGAATGTCGATTGCAGTCAAAATCAGCTCAGCCTCATCGACGTGTCGTATTGTCCCAATCTTATGACACTCAATTTCAGAGGAAATCCGTTGGTAACTTTATACACAATGGGCGACTACAATCTGCGTATGATTTCGGGTGTATGGAGTTATTAAGCTATTGGATAGCGGGAGAATAGGGTGAAAGGAGTTTATTCCGCTATTCAAAAAGACGGGCCGTTCCATTTTGGAACGGCCCGTCGCATATTTGTGGAAGAAAAGTTGTTGTTATCCGCGGATGGCTTTGATACCGGGGAGTTCGCGACCCTCGATGCATTCGAGCAGAGCACCGCCACCGGTCGATACATAACTTACCTTGTCGGCCATATCGAACTTGTTGATGCAGGCAACCGAGTCGCCACCACCGATGAGCGAGAAGGCTCCGGCAGCCGTAGCTTCTACGATAGCTTGTGCAATGGCACGCGAGCCGGCTTCGAAGTTGGGGAACTCAAATACACCGGCAGGACCGTTCCACAGAATGGTCTTCGACGATTTGATGACTTCGGCCAGTTTCTTTGCCGATTCAGGACCGAGGTCGAGACCCATCCAGTTGTCGGGTATCTCATTGTTTTTGCATACTTTGGTGTGAGCGTCGTTGGAGAAACTGTCGGCAATGATACAGTCGGTAGGCAATACGAGGTTAACACCCAGCTCTTTGGCTTTCTTCATGATGTTGAGAGCGGTTTCAAGCATATCGTCTTCACACAGCGAGGTGCCGATTTTTCCACCCATGGCTTTGGCGAATGTATAGGCCATGCCACCGCAGATGATGAGGTTGTCGACTTTGTTCAACAGATTCTCGATGATGGTGATTTTCGACGAAACCTTGGAGCCACCGATGATAGCTGTTACGGGGCGTACCGGGTTTTTCATCACTTTCTCTACGGCTTCTACCTCTTTCTGCATCAGATAGCCGAACATTTTGTTCTCGGGCGAGAAATAGTCGGCAATGAGAGCCGTTGATGCGTGAGCACGGTGGGCGGTACCGAAAGCATCGTTTACATAGACGTCGGCCAAGTCGGCAAGATTCTTTGTGAATACCTTTTGGCTCTCTTTGACGGCTTTCTTGGCTGCGGCCTTTTCTTCGTCGCTGGCATCTTCGGCGAGACCTCTGGGTTTGCCCTCTTCTTCGGCATAAAAGCGGAGATTCTCAAGTACAAGAACTTCGCCCGGTTTCAGTTCGGCAACAGCGGCTTTTACAGCGTCGCCCTGGCAATCATTGACAAATTTAACGGGTTGTCCCAGCAACTCTGAGAGGTGTTTTACGATATGACGGAGAGAAAATTTATCATCCGGTCCTTTGGGACGGCCCAGGTGTGAACCTATAATGACGCTGCCACCGTCGGCCAGAATCTTTTTCAGCGTAGGCAAGGCTGCGCGCATACGGGTATCGTCGGTGATATTCAAGTTCTCATCAAGAGGTACGTTGAAATCGACACGAACAAACGCCTTTTTACCGGCGAAATTGAAATTGTCAAGTGTTTGCATATCTATTCGTTTTTAAAAGGATTCTTTTATTTTCACTGCAAAAATAGAAAATGTTTTTTGTTTGTGCTTATATATTTAATTAAAACAACGGTCTGTTTTTAACAAATTTAGCACGACGGGATACTCTTTCTATATCAACCCTTTTTGAGCCAATAATGTTTCCATTTCCTGTTGGATTTTTTTGGCTTCGCTGCATGCTGCCCCGGCAAAGGCCTCGCTCTTGTCGGCATAGATAATGCCGCGTGAGGAGTTCACCAGCAGACCGCAGTGGTCGTTCATGCCATATTGGGCCACCTCTTGCAGGCTGCCGCCCTGGGCTCCTACGCCGGGTACCAGCAGGAAGTGGTTGGGAACAATGCGGCGCACATCGGTAAAGAGTTTGCCTTGTGTGGCACCCACGACAAACATCAGTTGGTCGTCGGTAGCCCATGTCTGTGTAACGCGCAGCACCTTCTCAAAGAGGCGTTCGCCTTGTGCGTCGGTGGTAAACTGGAAGTCTTGCGACCCCTTGTTCGAGGTCAGTCCCAGCACGATGACCCAGTGGCCCTCGTAGTTGAGGAAGGGCTTCACGCTGTCTTCGCCCATATAGGGAGCCACCGTTACGGCGTCGATGTCGAGGTGCTCGAAGAAGCTGCGGGCATACATTTCCGAGGTATTGCCTATGTCGCCGCGTTTGGCATCGGCGATGATGAACTGGTCGGGGTAATTCTCTTTGAGGTAACGGACGGTTTTTTCAAAGGCTTTCCACCCTTCGAGTCCGAGGCTCTCGTAGAAGGCAAGGTTGGGCTTGTAGGCTACGCACAAGTCGGCCGTAGCGTCGATAATGGCTTTGTTGAAGGCGAAGATGGGATCTTCTTCCGTCAAGAGATGTTGCGGAATTTTCTTGATGTCGGTATCGAGACCTACGCAGAGGAAAGATTTCTTGCGACGGATATTTTCAAAAAGTTGTTGCTTGTTCATCTTGGAGTATGTTTAGAGCATGTTACATTTCACTTTCTTTCAGGCGTTCGGCATTCTCGGCCACGATGAGGTGGTCGATGCAGTCTTGTATGTCTCCGTCCATGAAGGCTGAGAGGTTGTAGATGGTGTAGTTGATGCGGTGGTCGGTGATGCGTCCCTGCGGATAGTTGTAGGTGCGTATCTTGGCCGAGCGGTCGCCGGTCGATACCATCGTCTTGCGTTTGCTGGCGATGTCGTCGATGTATTTCTGGTGTTCCTTGTCGTAGATAAAGGTGCGGAGACGGGAGAGGGCACGCTCCTTGTTTTTGGGCTGGTCGCGGGTTTCGGTACACTCGATGAGAATCTCTTCGACTTCGCCCGTGTTGGGATTTTTCCAGTTGTAGCGCAGGCGCACGCCCGACTCTACCTTGTTGACGTTCTGTCCGCCGG
>CAJLYN010000047.1 GCA_905210875.1 uncultured Bacteroides sp.
TTCATGGCCCCGGTTATTTTTTGGGAAGACTCTACCGAGCCGATTCTTCCCTTCAACTCGCGCATTGTCGACATAGCAGATTATTTCTTAAATCGTTTTACAACTTCTTGTGCCGTCTCTTTCAGAACGGTTTCTACTTCGGGAGTAAGTTTGCCCTCACGCAAAGAGGCCAAAGCATCTTTTTCATGACGGCTTCGCAATATTTCCAAGAAATATTTTTCAAACTCAGCCACATTCTCTACCGGCACATCGCTCAACAAGCCTCGGGTACCACAGTACACCACCGCGATTTCTTCTTCGACGGGCATAGGGGTATATTGAGGTTGAACCAGCAGCATACTGTTCTTACGACCTTTGTCGATGACCATGGCAGTTACGGGATCAAGGTCGCCACCAAACTTGGTGAAGGCTTCGAGCTCACGATACTGGGCCTGGTCTATCTTCAATGTACCGGCCACCTTCTTCATGGCCTTGACTTGGGCATTACCGCCGACACGCGACACCGAAATACCCACATTGATGGCAGGACGCATACCCTGGTTGAAAAGGGCTGTTTCGAGGAATATCTGTCCGTCGGTAATGGAGATGACGTTGGTAGGAATATAGGCCGAAACGTCTCCTGCCTGGGTCTCGATAATGGGCAATGCCGTGAGCGAACCACCACCTTTTACAATGGGACGCAAAACCTCGGGCAGATCGTTCATCGTAGCGGCTACTGCATCGTTGTCGATAATCTTGGCTGCACGCTCCAACAGACGGGAATGGAGATAGAAAATATCACCGGGATAAGCTTCACGACCGGAGGGACGACGCAAAATCAACGAGATTTCGCGGTAGGCTACGGCCTGCTTGGAAAGGTCGTCATACACCACCAGAGCGTGACGGCCACTGTCGCGGAAATACTCTCCGATAGCGGCTCCGGCAAAGGGAGCATAGTAACGCATGGATGCCGAATCGGAAGCGTTGGCTGCCAACACGATGGTATAGTCCATGGCACCATGTTCGCGCAAGGTATTTACCAGCGTGGCAACCGACGAAGCCTTTTGACCGATGGCTACATAAATACAGTACACCGGGTCTCCGGCCAGGAAATTCTTACGTTGGTTGATGATGGTATCGATGGCAATGGAGGTCTTACCTATCTGACGGTCGCCGATAATCAACTCACGTTGTCCGCGACCTATGGGCACCATGGCATCAACAGCCTTGATACCTGTCTGCAACGGTTGGTTTACCGGTTGACGAAAGATTACTCCGGGAGCCTTCCGGTCGAGAGGCAACGTTATCGTGTCGCCGGCAATAGGACCGGCTCCGTCGATAGGATCGCCCAATGTATTGATGACACGGCCTATAAGTCCGTCGCCTACGGGAATAGATGCGATTTTCCCGGTACGGCGCACAGTCATGTTCTCCTTGACAGTATTGCTGTCGGCACCCATCAAGATGACTCCGACATTGCTCTCTTCAAGGTTCATGGCCACACCGCGCACACCGTTTTCAAACTCGACCAGCTCACTTGAACTGACATTGTCGAGCCCGAAGACGTGAGCCACACCGTCACCCACTTCGAGCACGGTGCCGACTTCCTCAAAGGAGACCTTCGACTCGACCTCATCGAGTTGCTGTTTCAGTATATCAGAAATCTCATTTGGTTTAATCATAATCGTGTTTTGCTGTTTATTAATTTTAAACGCAATTGTTTCAGTTCCTTTTCGATAGAGGCATCGAGACGTTCACCGCCCACGGTCAACACAAAACCACCGATAATCTCGGGATCGATTTTATGCTCAAATTCCAAATGAGCGGCCGGACAATGCCGAGCCACAATGCTTTCTATGCGAGAAAGGGTATTCTTGTCGAGAGGGGCTGCCGTTACGATTTGGGCGCAGACAATATGATTGACGTCGCGATACAACTTCTGATACATGAGCATGATGGAACGCAGATGGTCTTCACGACGCTCATGCAGAAGCAGACGTGCAAAACGAAGGTATTCTTCCGAAGAAGCGGCATCGACACCGGCAGCAGAGAGCATTAACGCCTCTTTCTGACTTGCTCTGAGCACCGGATTGAGCAGAGCCTCCTGCAAGTCGGGACGGGCGATGAAACTCGCTTCTACTTGCCGAGCGGCTTCATACACGGGAAGGGTTACGTCCTTCTCTTGCGCATATTTGAGCAAAGCCTTGGCATATCGGCGGGCTATAAGTCCTTCGTTCATATTGGATTAGTTTTTATTCTCGATATCACTTAATAGTTTGTCGACCAACTCGGATTGTTGCTTATCGCCGGCCAACTCTTTCCGCATGAGCTTCTCAGCTATCTGCAATGCAAAATCGCTGACCTGCTGACGGAATTGACGTTCCGACTCTTTCCGAGCCAACTCTATCGACACATTGGCTGCGTCGATAATCTTCTTGGCTTCTACCGTAGCTGCCTTGCGGGCTTCTTCGATGATTTGAGTTTTCATCTGAGCCGCCTCACGCAAGATTTCAAGCTGCTTCTGCTGCGCCTCATTGATGAGTACGCGGGCATTGTCGGTAGCGTGTTCGAGCTGGCTTTTGGCCTCCTGTGCATAAGTCACGCCCTTATCGATGAGGTCGGCGCGAGCGTCGACACTGTTCATAATGGCGGGCCATGCATACTTGGCCAATATCACAAAGAGAATGACAAACACAAGGAACATCCAGAATACCAATCCGAAATCGGGGGTAAACAGTTCCATGGTGTATCCTTTCTACTAGTGATTATAAGAATATGGCGAGCAAGCAAACAATGATGGCGAAGAGGGCGACACCTTCTACAAGGGCGGCAATCACAATCATGTTGGCACGGATGTCATTCGACGACTCGGGCTGACGAGCGATAGACTCCATGGCCGAAGCACCGATTTTTCCAATACCAAGACCGGCTCCGATAGCGGCAAGACCGGCTCCAAGGCAGGCACCTACTTTTGCAAATGCTGCGGCAGAGGCAGCGGCTTGTAACAAAATCATTGCTAACATAACATTCAATTTTAAAGGGTTATACTATTTCGTTTTTTTCTTGTATCTGGTTTTGTTCGTGCGATGCCTCACCTCTGACACGTGCCAGGCTGATGAAGATCGTCGAAAGAATGGTGAAGACATAGGCCTGAATGAAACTGATAAGCACATCGAGCAACATCATAAACAGTGAGAAAAATACCGATATGACAGTAGTACCCGTGAGCACGGCAGCTCCCATCGAGCCGAAAATGAAGATGAGGGATATAAGCACCAAGACAATAAGGTGGCCACCCAACATATTGGCAAAGAGACGTATCATGAGAGCCACCGGCTTGGTAAGGGCTCCGAATACCTCTATAACGGGCATCAACGGCACCGGACACTTCATCCACATGGGAACCTCGGGCCAGAAAATATCTTTCCAATAGTGCTTGGTTCCGGTCAGGTTCACCACAAGGAATGTAAAGAGGGCCAAAACCATCGTTATGGATATGTTTCCTGAAAGATTGGCTCCGGCAGGGAAAATCACCATCAGTCCGAGTATGTTGATAAAGAATATGAAGAAGAAGACCGTAAGCAGATAAGGCGAATAACGACGGGCATCGACTCCCAAAACCGGCTTGATAAGATCGTTGTACAACATATCAAAAACCAGTTCCATAAAGCCAAACCATTTGCGAGGTGCTCCATTGGGGTGCTTGCGATACCAGCGAGCCATGGGTATAAAGCATACGCACAGCAGTATCGCGGTGATAAACAGGGCCGCCACATTTTTGGTTATCGACAAGTCGAGCGGACGATACTCGTTACCGGCTTCGTCGCGGGCAACAACCTTCCCTTTGAAATCGCCATCGGGTGCTATATAGAAACCTTTATAGGTCTCTCCATGCATAATCCGGTGCGAACCGAACACGCTCCAATCGCCGTCCTTATCGCGCACGATAATGGGCAACGATATGCGATGACTGTGAGAGAAAGGTACTTCCCAGCCGTAGTTATCGAGCACATGTTCAAAAATGATCTCCTTGGCATTGAAGGAGGCTTCTTCGCTCTCCTCGGCAGCCTGCACGGCAGTCGTGCAAACCAAGAACAGAGCAAAAAGCAAAGCAATACGGTGGAACATATATTTCTTCATCTCATTTTGTTTTTAGATAAGCTTCGAGCTTATTTGAGGCACACAACAACTCGATTGTTGTTCACGTCTACAAATCCGCCTTCGGCCGCGAGGGTCTTTACCTCCCCTTGGCATTCATACTCGATTTCACCGGCAGCAAGAGTCGACAGGAGTGATGCATGGTCTTGCAATACGGTAAACGAGCCCATCGTTCCCGGCAAAGTTACACGGGAAACTTCGCCTTGGAATAGGATGCTTGTGGGAGAAATAATCTCGAGTGTCATAGTGTAGACGATTTAACGGGTTAGTTACCTTGTACTTGTTGGAGCATTTTCTCGCCTTTGGCGATAGCTTCGTCGATGGTTCCTACGTTCAAGAATGCCTGCTCGGGATATTTGTCCATCTCTCCGCTGAGAATCATCTTGAAACCTCGAATGGTCTCTTCGAGAGGTACCATCACACCGGGAAGTCCGGTAAACTGCTCGGCCACATGGAAAGGCTGCGAGAGGAAACGTTGTGCTCGACGAGCACGAGCCACGACAAGCTTGTCTTCGTCGGACAACTCATCTACACCCATGATGGCAATGATATCCTGCAACTCGTTGTAGTGTTGCAACAACTGTTTCACAGCCTGAGCGGTATTATAATGGTCTTCTCCGATAACCAGCGGGTCGAGAATACGGGAGGTCGACTCCAACGGGTCTACGGCCGGATAAATACCCAACTCGGCAATCTTACGGCTGAGCACCGTGGTGGCATCAAGGAAGCTGAATGTGGTGGCAGGAGCCGGGTCGGTCAAGTCATCGGCCGGCACATAAATGGCCTGCACCGAAGTAATAGAACCGTACTTGGTCGAAGTGATACGTTCCTGCAAAGCGCCCATCTCCGAAGCCAGGGTAGGTTGATAACCTACGGCCGAAGGCATACGCCCCAAAAGGGCCGACACCTCAGAACCGGCTTGGGTGAAACGGAAGATGTTGTCGATAAAGAACAGAATCTCTTTTCCTCCATCGCCCGAATCGCGGAAGTTCTCGGCTACGGTCAGTCCCGAAAGGGCCACACGCAGACGTGCTCCCGGTGGTTCATTCATCTGGCCAAACACCAACGTGGCATGAGAGTTGGAGAGTTTTTCCATATCGACCTTGGAGAGGTCCCAGTGACCCGCTTCCATATCTTTCTTGAAGTCATCGCCATAGTTGATAACGCCCGACTCAATCATCTCACGCAGCAGGTCGTTACCTTCACGGGTACGTTCACCTACACCGGCAAAGACGGTAAATCCGTTGTGGCCTTTGGCGATATTGTGTATCATCTCCATGATAAGCACGGTCTTGCCTACACCGGCACCTCCGAAAAGACCGATTTTACCACCCTTGGAATAGGGTTCGAGCAAGTCGATGACCTTGATACCGGTATAGAGCATTTCGGTATTAATCGAAAGGTCTTCAAAACGGGGTGCTGGGCGATGAATTGGGGCTACCTCTTTGTAATCGAGAGCCGGCAGGTGGTCGATGGCATTACCCATTACATTCATCAGACGGCCTTTGACCTGATTGCCGGTAGGCATAGCCAAGGGACGTTGCAAATCGACCACTTTCATGCCTCGGGTAAGACCGTCGGTAGTATCCATGGCCACACAGCGGACCGTCTGTTCGCCGATGTGCTGTTCTACCTCCACAATCAAATCCGAACCATCGGGTCTCTGAATTTTCAGCGCATTGTAAATAGGGGGTAGTTGCGCTCCTTCGCCGTCGAAAGTTGCATCGATCACAGGGCCGATGACTTGCGAAATGTATCCGATATTCTCTTTCATATGGCTATCTTATTTCATTATACGAATTTCATTAAAAATGTATCCCGAAGATGGTAACCAATACCATGAGGAGCAAATTGCAGAATCCTATGGGTACCAAATATTTCCATTCGAGATGCAGGAGCTGGTCGATACGCAAACGGGGGAATGTCCACTTAAACCACATGATGATAAACATCACCACGGCCGTTTTTCCGAAGAACCAAATCACCGACGGAATGTAATCCATCACTTGATTGAAGGATTCCCAACCACCAATATGCAAAGGCATCCAACCGCCCAGGAACAAGAGACTGGCAATACCTGCAACGATGAACATGTTGAGATACTCGGCCAGGTAATAGAAACCGAAGTGGATACCCGAATATTCGGTGTGATAACCGGCCGTCAACTCCGACTCGGCCTCGGGAAGGTCAAACGGGCCACGGTTGGTCTCGGCTGTTCCTGCTATAAGATAGATAATAAACGCGATAATCATGGGAATGTGTCCGGTAAAAAGGAACCAGCCCCGACTTTGCAGCTCGATAAGTTGCGAGGTCTGCATCGTCCCGGCAAAAACCACGACTGTAAGCATTGACAGGCCGATAGAAAGTTCGTAGCTCACCATCTGTGCACCGCTTCGCATGGCACCGATGAGGGTAAACTTGTTGTTACTCGACCAGCCGGCCAGGAGTATTCCCAATACACCTATCGACGAAACGGCCATGATGAAGAATACACCGATATTGAAGTCGAGTACCTGCAATCCCCTGCCGAAAGGCATGCATCCAAATGTGAGCATAGACGCAAGTATCACCAGGTAAGGCGCAAGATTGAACAGGAATCTATCGCTGTGTTTTATGCTAATAAGCTCCTTGATGAGGATTTTTATCATATCGGCAACGCTCTGGAAAATACCATAGGGGCCTACCCGGTTGGGACCGAGACGACACTGGAAGAAGGCACAAATCTTGCGTTCGCCATAAATCAACGCCAAGGCGATAAGCGCATATAGCAACAGGAGGGCAACCCCTATCAGCACAAACTCGACCAAAAGGGCTCCCCACTCGGGCATATACTCTCTCAGGAAAGCGTCAATCCATCGTGTTACTATCGAAAAATCGAACATATTGTTTGCGGGTTATATTTAATTCTACTTAATAAGGTGATTCTCTGTTCGGGTCAACGGTCGATATCGGGCACTACATAGTCGAGCGAACCGCCGATGGTAATAAGGTCGGCTATCTTGGCGCCTCTCACGAGATGGTCTACAACCCCCACCAATGCAAATCCCGGAGATACGACCTTGAGCCGGTAAGGTGTTTTGTCGCCCCGACTTTCGAGATAAATACCGAAAGCTCCACGTGAGGCTTCCACCTGCTTGAAGTAGCGGCCCTCGGGTACCTTGATAATGGGTTTGGTCTTGACGGCATAGTCGCCTTCGGGTATATTATCGACGAGCTGTTCGAGAATGTGAAGCGATTGCACAATCTCTTCGAGACGCACGTTGTAACGGGCATAGGAGTCGCCCTCGTGCGACAATACTTCGTCAAACTCAACTTTATCGTAGACGGCATAGGGAGTGCGCTTGCGCACATCGCAGGCCCAACCCGAGGCACGACCCGTGGGGCCCGTTGCATTGTAACGTATGGCATCTTCGAGAGAGAGATGTCCCACGCCTATCATACGGTTGCGGGCAATGACATTGCCGGTGAATACCTGGTTATACTCTTTCAATCGCGCAGGCATGATTTTGATAAATTCCTTGACCTTGCGCTGGAAATCGGGATGTATGTCGGCCATGACACCGCCGATGGTGTTATAGTTCATCGACATGCGGGCACCGCAGGTCTCTTCGAATATATCAAGAATCAACTCTCTCTCGCGGAAACCGTAGAAGAACGCGGTCAGGGCACCGAGGTCCATACAGAGGGTCGAGAAAAACAGCAGGTGCGAAGAGATACGCATCAACTCGTCCATCATCGTGCGGATATACTGTGCGCGCAAGGGAACTTCAAGTTGCATGGCATCTTCGATACACATACACAGCGCGTGACGATTCTGATGGGCCGAAAGGTAATCAAGACGGTCGGTCATATGGAGGGTCTGCGGGTAGGTCATGCCCTCCCACAGTTTTTCTATACCGCGGTGTATGTAACCGCAATGCACATCGACCTTCTTGATAATTTCACCTTCGAGAGAGGTACGGAAACGCAATACGCCGTGAGTGGCGGGGTGTTGCGGACCGATATTGACAATGTAGTCGTTTTTCTCAAAGATATCCACAACTTTCTTTTCCACCTTCCCATCGGCACCCATAGACAAGGCTATGGTCGTATCGGAACACTCCTCATTAGTCTCGGGTATGGGATTGTTTTCACGGCTCGTGTCGTAATCTTTACGCAGGGGATAACCGTTCCAGTCTTCGCGGAGGAAGATACGGCGCATATCGGGATGGCCGATAAATCGTATGCCGTAGAAGTCGTAAACTTCACGTTCTTCAAAATTGGCGTTGGCCCACACATCGCTCACCGAATAGAGTATCGGATCTTTGCGATCGGCCGTTGCGGCTTTGAGAATCACCCAATGATTGTATTTTACCGAGTTGAGGTAATATACCACACCCAGTGTATCCCCCCAGTCCATTCCGACAAGGGCCGCCAGGTTGTCAAACAGCAACTCGCTGTCGTCGTGCAAGTACCGGGCCAAAGCGGGCAACTTCTCAGCCGGAACGGTAAAGGTAGGATATTGACCTTCTTCAAAAACAGCTTCGGGAAGGAAAGCCGTTATCTTTTCTTGTATATTTGCCATTAAAGGAAAACTTGCGGGTTAATCTTCGGATTCTTCTATCGGTTTCTGCTCCTGACGGTTCACGCCGCCAAAGAATTTTTCAACCTTAACTTTGCGCTGCAACTGCATCATGCCGTAAAGCATGGCTTCGGGCCGGGGAGGACAACCGGGTATATACACGTCGACGGGAAGTATCTCGCCCACACCGTTGAGCACATGATAAGAATTTTTGAACGGGCCTCCCGAAACAGCACAGCCTCCCACGGCAATGACATATTTCGGCTCGGCCATTTGGTCGTAAAGACGACGAAGTACGGGGGCCATTTTGTGTACTATCGTGCCGGCGACCATGATAAAGTCGGCTTGACGCGGACTGGCACGGGCCACCTCAAACCCGAATCGCGCCATGTCATAGCGCGCAGCTCCCACCGACATAAATTCGATACCACAGCAACTGGTAGCGAATGTAAGCGGCCAGAGAGAATTGGATCGGCCCCAATTTATAACGTCGTCGAGAACCCCCATCACCACGTTTGTTCCGTTGGCGCGAAGTTCCTCAACCATTTTTTCGAGAGATTCATTATCCTTGAAATCCTCGTATTTCATCGATTTTATTTTCGGTTTTTTCATTTCCATTCCAATGCTCCTTTCTTCCATGCATAGGCAAGGCCGAACACAAGGATTACCAAGAAAAACAAAATGTTTACCAACCCGGCTACGCCCAAATCACGAACAATAACCGCCCACGGGAAGAGAAGCACCGTCTCCACATCGAACATCAGGAACAGAATGGCAAACAGATAATATCCCACCTTGAATTGCATCCACGATGTACCGTGCGTGGGAATACCGCACTCATAGGCCTCTCCTTTCTGCCTGTTGTATGAGCGGGGCGAAATGAACCATGCGATGAGCAGGGCTGCTGTCACCAGCACAATGCCGGTAAGGAAAACGACTACTAACAATGACAAATTCATTTTACCTATATCAAACTAACTAAACGTTGTTATTCAATCTTTTGTTAAAAGAAACAGAGACGACGAAGCTCCTCGTTGGAACTTCGGAAGAATGCGGTGAAAACCGCTTTTTTCAAAAGCGCTTCAAAGTAACGGAATAAAATGCAGCTGGGCAAATTATTTCTCGAAAAATCGACTTTCCAAACAACTTTTTAGCACTTTCAAAACATTTATTCACACTTTCTTCCACAACTTTTTTCTTTCCTTAATTATGTAGAGATGTGATTTTCTTTTTGATTACCTTTGCTATTAGTTATCGGCACAACTCGCATCATTGATTTTATAACAAACTTCTTGTATCATGGACAGCCAACAATCTACCACCGAAATTAAATTTCACCCACTCCTCGCCCCTCTTGCGGGGCTTTACGGCATGGTGGTATGGATACGCAACCGACTGTTCGACTGGAACATACTTCCTGCGGAGAGTTTCAACATTCCCGTCATAAGTGTCGGTAACATCACGGTGGGTGGTACCGGAAAAACGCCGCCTCACATAGAGCACCTCATACACGCCCTTTCGGAGTCGTCGTTCAAAATCGCGGTATTGAGCCGCGGATACAAACGCCACACCCATGGGTTCAGACTGGTAACCATGTCGTCGACCGCAGCCGAGGTAGGCGATGAACCGCTGCAAATCAAGCACAAATTCCCCACCACCACGGTGGCCGTCGATACCAACCGGAGGCATGGAATACGCAAACTCATGGAGCAAGTTCCCGACATAGACCTCGTCCTGCTCGACGATGCCTACCAGCACCGCTATGTCACCCCCTCGATGTCGATACTTCTCACCAGTTACGAACGCATGATTTATGACGACAAGCTGCTGCCGGTCGGAAGGCTCAGAGAGCCCGTCGATGAAAAGTCTCGCGCCAACATTGTCATCGTCACCAAATGCCCCGACTCGCTCAAACCCATAGACTATCGCCTGCTGGCCAAACATCTCAACCTCTACCCCTACCAGAGCCTCTACTTCACCAGCCTTCTCTACGATGAGTTAAAAGCCGTCTTCCCGACCGAAAACAGCCGGCGCATCACCGTAGAACAATTGCATGAAAAATCCGACGAAATACTGCTTGTCGCCGGCATTGCCTCACCTCAGCTCTTCGCCGAATACATAGGGAAATATGCCTCCCACACCCAACTGTGGACCTTTGGCGACCATCACGAGTTTACCCCCCGAGACCTGCGTAAAATCGAAAAATGGATAGCAGACTCCGACGAAAAGGGAGAACACGGCTATGTCATTGTAACCGAAAAAGATGCCGCCCGGCTACTTCACAGCCCCCACGTCTCATCGCTACTGAAAAGCCGTCTTTATTACCTGCCCATGCGCATCCACTTCATGCTCGGACAAGAAGCCGCATTCAACCAACAAATCAAAGAATCGGTCATACGCTTCCGCCGGCAGATGATTCAAAAGAAAAAATAACCCTCAAAATACAACTGTCATGCTCGAACAGATAAAAGAGACCGCTGCCTACATATCCGGGCAATTCGGAACAATACCCCCCGTCGCCATCATTCTGGGAACCGGGCTGGGCGAACTGGCCGGACACATTACCGACCGTCAGGAACTTCCCTACGCCCAGATTCCTCACTTCCCCCTGTCGACCGTCGAAGGGCACAGCGGCAAGTTGATCAAGGGCCGCCTCGGCAACCGCGAGATAATTGCCATGCAGGGCCGCTTTCACTACTACGAGGGCTACACCATGCAACAGGTTACCTACCCCGTGCGGGTGATGCAACAACTGGGCATAAAAACGCTCTTTGTCTCCAACGCAGCCGGCGGCATGAACCCTGACTTCAAGGTGGGCGACCTCATGCTCATCACTGACCACATCAACACCTTTCCCGACCATCCTCTGCGCGGGAAAAACTACGACGAACTCGGGCCCCGATTCCCCGACATGAGCAATGCCTATACCCCCCGCCTCATCGCCAAAGCCCTCGACATAGCCCGCCGCAACGACATTACAGTGCAACAAGGCGTCTACGTCGGCACCCAGGGGCCCTCGTTTGAAACGCCGGCCGAGTACCGCTACTTCCGCACGATAGGCGGTGACGCCGTAGGCATGTCGACCGTCCCCGAAGTCATCGTCGCCCACCACGCCGGCATGGAGGTCTTTGCCATCTCGGTCATCACCGACCTGGGTGGCTTCGGCGACATCGTCAAATGCTCGCACGAAGAGGTACAGAAGGCAGCCGCCGAAGCGCAGCCCCGCATGACCCTCATCATGCGGCAACTCATCGAAGAAATGTAAACCTTCCACAATCAACCCGCAAATACATATATTCACAATACGCACTTCCATGGAGAATAAACCCCGAACCGATATTTCCACCCTCGGCGAGTTTGGTCTCATACGGCACCTCACCGAGAATTTTCCAACTCGAAATGCCTCGACCCTCAAAGGGGTAGGCGACG
>CAJLYN010000048.1 GCA_905210875.1 uncultured Bacteroides sp.
CTCTGTCAGAAGTGACAATTCAGAGAAAGAAACGCTGCAATTCTTTCCCCAAGAATTGTTCTCTGCATTCATCTACTTAATTACCCTTGCTTTATTAGGTCTAGAATTTCCTGTAGCCTATTTTCTATTGCCTATCATTCTTTTCTCTACCTTCCTGCGTAACCGATATGATTTCCTCATTCAATTCACCATTCTGTGCGGTAGTTACGCATTCTATAATGAAGACAAAGCCTTCCCTTTCAAGTGGATGGACATTGCTCTATTACTATCGGTCATCGCCATTGTTATCTATCGGCGCGATAAGACATTGAATAAATTACTACTCTTTACAGGAGGCTATTTTGCTATACTTTTCTTTTTCGCCCTACTGAGTAGTGAGTCTCTCATGATACAACTGCGCCGCATGCGGGAATATTGGGGCATTATTTATTTCATGTTTCCTCTATTGATTTTCGCCAAAGAAGAATTCGATATAAAAATTTTCTACCGTAAAATTCTTACTTATGCCTATATCATCGGTATTTTTTACATCATAGATTGTTTCATCTTCGGCGGGAACATTTTAGTACCTCGTACGCCATCTTATTCAGGATATTATTCGACCTATTACAAGTTCTACTGCTACCCCGGAAGTTTCCCGAGAAAATACCCCCATGGCATATTTATCTGGGCACTTTGTGTCTTCCCCCTTTTAAGACTCTATTCTATACAACTTAAACATGCAATTGTATTTATTCTTACACTGATAGCCTGTCGCACATTCTCCATCATAGGAGGATTGTTCCTTACAGCCCTGTTCTTCATGGGAAACGCTCTAAAAACGATAAAATACATTAGTATAGGCATTCTCTTTTTCGTTATCGGATTTTATGTCGACAAGGAAATGGGAGGAGTTTTGCGCATACAGCAACTTTTCGAACAATTTGAGGTACTAAAAGACCCTACCAACCCCGAATTGTTAATCAAATTCGGGACTGGCCGCATGGCTCAATTTATTCCCAAAATCGATCACATGATCTATTCGGGAAAACTCTATGAGGGTTTTGGTTTCTTGCATGACAAACTTTCCAAAGGTAACGAATTTATGATTACCAACGAATTTTATACCGATGTCACTCAAAGCGAAGAATCGGTTGCTCGAGTAGAGATGTCACAATTACAAACCATATTGGATATCGGTATCATAGGCTTTTTGATTCAAGTATTTTACTATTTAGCCATCTACTTCTGGATACTTCGTCCCATGCCATATAGTCAATCATACCTCGTTGTTTTCGTATGCATTTCTTTATTTGGCGTAGGCGGCTTTACGGGAGTTACTTCACATCAAGGACTGCTATTACTCGGTCTTACTACCGGTACCATACTGTTAGCACACAAACAACAGCAAGCTACAATAGCCAAAGACAAGCCGGATTAAAATAGCGCCATCTATCCTCAATCTATTCTATTGCATCAGTACCATGAAAATCGCACATTGCATATTTAGCTTCAACACTGGTGGAGCCGAAACCATGCTTATTGATATTGTTAATGAACAAGTTAAAACGCAACAAGTATCTATTGTCATTATCAATGATTCATACCAAAAAGAACTTCTTATGCAAATAGATTCCAGGGTTCAACTCATTTTTTTAAACAGGAAGCCACATAGTCGTTCTATTATTCCGATACTTAAGCTAAACTGGATATTGTATAAATTGAATCCAGATATAGTTCATGTACATAACTATATGTTGCCGAAAATTATTTTTCGTGTCAGAAAATGTAAATTATTCATGACCGTACATGACCTACATATCCCTTTAACATATGTCAAGCACGATACATATTTAATTGCCATATCCCATGCCGTAAAAGAAGATATAACCAGCAAAGGTGACTACAAAACTTTTGTTATTCCAAACGGAATCCATATCGAAGATATTGAGAAGCGACCTCCGCATCCCGCCGGCAAAGTCTTCCATATTGTTCAAGTTGCCAGTCTGAATGCTGCGAAGAAAGGGCAAGATATTCTCATTAAAGCTTTATCCTCTCTAAAGATCAGAGGTATCACGAATATTGACATAGCTTTCATTGGAGCAGGTAACGATGAACCCAAACTAAAAGCCTTGTCTGAAAAACTGGGTGTTTCTCAACAAGTACACTTTTTGGGGCTGAAAAGTCGCCAATATATATATAGCCATCTCAAAGAATATGACCTGATGTGCCACCCTTCCCGATATGAAGGATTCGGATTAACTGTGGCCGAAGGGGTAGCAGCAATGCTTCCTATATTAGTACCGTCAGAAGGGGGACCATTTGAAATAATAAAACAAGGCGAGTTAGGATACACATTTTCTTCCGGAGATGCCAACGACTGTGCCTTGCAGATAGAAGGCATCTTGAAGAATTATGCCGAGGCTCTTCAAAAAACATACCCAGCACACACATACATTTCCCAGCACTACTCCATAAAACGCATGGTTGCGGATTATCTCATCGCATATAACCAATGAAAACCTGCCGGAATATATGATACCCTCTAATATTTCTAAACGCGTATTGACATTAGGAGTCGACTATCGACAACCCAAAGGAGGCATGGCACAAGTTTTGTACAGCTATGCCCACTATGTACTGAACCCTTTCCGATTTGTGAGAACGACTCTTATTGGAAACAAAGTAAGTAAAGCACTTTGTCTGCTATGGGGCATCATCTCTTTTACCATCTTATGTTGGTTCGGCGGCATTCGGATTGTTCACATACACGGAGCTTCATACATCAGTTTTTGGCGTAAACGCATATTTATCCTTCTATCAAAAGCATTTCACAAAAAAGTCATCTTTCATGTTCATGGAGGTAAATTCAAAGACTTTACGGCCGCAAATCGAGAAGTTGTACTGAATACTCTGCAAAAAGTCGATACGGTTATTGCCTTGTCGGACTATTGGAAAGACTTTTTTGAAAATGATTTAAGGTGCCCAAAAGTAGAAGTTGTTCCTAACATCATACCTCTCCCCCAACCAATAAAGGCCGATAAAACAGACATTGTTGAAGGGTTGTTTCTTGGAGCTATCAACGACAATAAAGGGATATTTGATCTGGTAAATCTCATTGCCGAACACCAAGATACCCTGCGTTCCCGTTTCTGTCTACATATAGGAGGCCTCGGAGAAATACACCGACTTAAAAGCATCATTGCCCGACATCATATCGAAGATATAGTGATATACCACGGCTGGATTGACGCCGAACAAAAAGCCAAACTCCTTTCGCAAGCCGACATGTTCATATTGCCGTCTTACGCCGAGGGCCTCCCCATCTCCATTCTTGAAGCGATGTCTTATCGTTTACCCATATTATCTACGCGAGTAGGAGGTATACCTGCAATCGTTACACATGAGAAAAACGGATTACTTATAAAGCCCGGGGATAAAATTGCTCTTTGGGATTCTCTTCAACGTATGATAAACGAGCCAAAGATGCGTAACTCAATGGGAGAAATATCTTATGAGAAAGTACAATCCCATTTTCCTGAGAATGTATGCACGACCCTCGAACGTATTTACACGGCATTACTTCGATAAAAAACAAAAAATGCAACTATGAGCATCTATAACTATCCACTTTTTATCATAAAGCCTATAGCTCTTTTGGGACACTATTTCCCAAAAGCCATGTTGCAACTTCGCTTTTATAAAAAGACGGGACGAAAATACAATCTCAAAAATCCACAAAAATTGCAAGATTACAGCATTGCCAAACTATTTGACAAGACAACTGATCTGCAACTATATGCCATGTTTGCCGATAAATATAGGGTGCGTAATTATGTTGAGCAGAAAATTGGTGCCCAATATTTGACACCACTTTATGGCGTATATGAACAAGCCGATGATATAAACTTTGATTTATTACCCGACAAGTTTGTATTAAAAACAAACAACGGTTGTGGCAATAACATCATTGTTCGAGATAAATCGAAACTCAACATAAAAGAGACACGGAAAAAACTCAATTATTGGTTGCATTTTCCTTACGGAGACCTTACTGGACAGATACATTATGCACTTATTCCACCCCGCATCATTGCAGAGAGCTATCTCGAACAGGATAAGGATTACCCCGATAGTCTTCCTTGTGATTATAAGTTTTTCTGTTTCAGAGGGAAACCATACTATATCCTATATTATGAAGGGCGCAAATTAAATAGTCACATTGCCCCCAATATGCTCTTTGATATGGATTGGAATCCTCACCCGGAAGCAATACTTCACCCAGCCAATCATAGCATATCCCGACCACAATCCCTTGAATTGATGACACAATTAGTAACAAAAATTGCACAAGACATAGACTTTGCCCGCATCGATTTCTATGAAATCGACGGTAAGCCTATATTTGGAGAGATTACCCTCACACCGACTATATCTATTCGGCCGGAATTTAAGGGCCTAATTGACCTTCCATCTCTTGTGCAATAAAATGTACTTACAAAAAAGTCAACCCCCAAAACTATTGCATAATAATGGGTTATTTATTACCTTTGGAAGGTGTTCCGTGCAACCTTTAAGATAGAAAAAACGGGGAAATATGCCATAAAAATAGTTAGAACTACCACCTGATTCACGCATAAACCTTAACTATAAACACGCTGACACACTTATAATGGAAAAATTTTGGCTCAGTGGAATATCAGTCTTCCCTTTCAAATCTGACAGGGAGATTATGGACTATGCCTATAAGCACAAAGGAATATTGGTTGCCGTAAATGCAGAAAAAACCATCAATGCATCGGCTCACCTGCGACAGATTATCAATGACAATATTGGATACTGCGATGGCATGGGTGCCGTAAAGGCCGCTCAGAAAAAAGGCTTTAAAAAGGCCGTACGCATTCCGGGATGTGAACTATGGTTGAAAATCATTGCCGGACACCCAAATGCATCGTTTTATTTGATAGGAACAACCGATGAGATTATCGCCGAGACCGTCGAGAAACTGCGGGACGAATTTTCCGGCATCAACATCGTTGGATACCACAACGGCTTCCTGAAAAATGAAAACGAGAAATCGGTCCTAATCAACGATATTGTAATAAAAAAGCCCGATTTTGTTTTTGTTGCCATGGGCTCACCCCGTCAGGAATACCTTATGGAAGAGTTATTGCAACACCATCGGGCTGTTTACCAAGGCTTGGGAGGAAGTTTCGACCTCTATACCGGTCACTTCAAACGGGCTCCCAAACTCTTGCAACGTTTCAATTGCGAATGGTTGTGGCGTTTCGCTGCACAACCTGCTCGGATAACCCGTATAGGCCCGTACCTGAGATTTGCTTTCCGACTATATACCAACCGGCTGTAAACAACAAAACTGGGTCACTCTTGCGTTGCAACAAAAATATCTTTACATTTGTCACACAAGCATGACCTGCTTCGCCAGAAAAGGGAAGGCATGGAGATTGACGTCACGCACATAAACGAGAACATACTGTTATGAAATTTGACAAACAACTCACCTCCTACATTCTATTTATTATAGGAGCTATCTTGCTGATTATCGGTCTGTCGAGCTGCGAGAAAAGTGAAGAAGACAAGCTCTACGGTCGATGGCAGTTCCGTAACTGTGATTACCCTTCCGGCGAAGTCTTTACCAACGATTCTATTTATTACAGTTTTGATCGAGGCGTGTTTGAGTTGCTAAAACGCAAAGAAGAAAGTGCCAGTGACCGACTCACCGGATTATACACGGTAGCCGGCGATTCCTTATCAATAACTTTCCCATCCGTCAAATTGTTCAACCTCAAAGAAGCTCCCTATCACTTCGGAGAAAAGAAGGAGAAACGGTTCCGCATCGATAACGTATCCCGCCGCAAACTCACATTATCGTGCCGCGACACACTTTATTTCTTCCACAAATTTTAGCCGCCATGACACTGTTTCGTTCTTTTCTTCTCGCGTTACCCCTTGCTTTTGCCTTTCACTCGGTATGTGGACAATCTCAAAAGATACAACTCGATTATAGTGTCGAAGCCAACATCATAGCCGGAGGTGGAGAATATACACCGTTCTACCTCATGAACAATCGTGGTGGGACCGTATCGTTCACCCCCAATACCGGATACCTACGTGCTGCGGTCATTCAAGACATAGACACCACCCACCGTTTCTCCTACGGTTTCGGACTCGACGCCATGACCTCCTATAACGACGATGTACCGGGCTATGTGCAACAGGCCTATGCCGAGTTGCGCTTTCTCGCCCTCGAACTCATGGTGGGTAGCAAGGAAGAATATTCCCTGTTGTGGGACAAAGCATTAAGTAGTGGAGGCTGGGTTTGGAGTGGCAACAGTCGTCCCATACCGCAGGTGCGCGTGGGTATTCCCGAATTTGTAAACTTTCCCTGGACTCACGGTACTATACAAATCAAAGGAGAACTCTCCTACGGCCGTTTTGTCGACGACAAATACCAGTACCGGACACACAGTTCCAACCAAAACTACACACGGGGACTACTCTATCACCGTAAAAACCTATTGTTGCGCTTCGGTAAAACAAGCAAACGTTTTTACGGCATCGTGGGTATCGACATGGCTGCACAATTCGGAGGAAAAACCTATAAGGGAAATCAACTTATCTACAATTCTCCTTCAAACATTGTCGTACAATACTTTAAAGTATTTGTACCTCTGGCTGGTGGAGAAGACTCTCCAGACATCGACCAGGTAAATGTAACAGGCAACCACCTCGGCTCCTACCTTTTTGCAGTAGGTACGCGACAAAAAAACTGGGAAGGACGTATCTATCACGAGCACCCATTCGACGACCATTCGGGCATGATATTCCGCAACAAGTTCGACGGTCTCTGGGGAATTGAATACCACAGTAAGCAGGCTTACCCCATCGTCGGAGGCGTAGTCGTGGAGTTTCTTGAAACCCGCGACCAGAGTGGACCCTTCCTTTGGGACCAAAGTCAGCAGATACCCATACAGGTAAGCGCAGGCGACTGGTACTACGGGCATGCCGTATATAACGGGTGGGTACACCGAGGGCACACCATTGGCAACCCGCTTGTACTATCTCCAGGCTATAACGACGATGGAGACTTAGGGTTCAAAAGCTCTCGGGTAGAGGCTCTACACATCGGTATAGACGGATATATCACCCGAGAATTTGATTACCGTTTCCTGGCTTCGCTGCAACGTGGCTGGGGAAATCCGTATGCGCCTTATATCAAGATGGAAAAAGGTTTCTCGGGATTGCTCGAAGTCCATTATGCCCCCAAAGCATTGCAGGGCTGGCGATTCGGACTGAGTGTGGCTGCCGATGCGGGCACGCTTGTAGGCAACAACTGGGCCGTGCAGATGGGGGTACGAAAATCGGGACGCCTCTTCTGAGCCTTTTAAAACAGGCTACACGCCATAATATTTCACACCTACCGGGCGGGCGACTCGTAGTAAAGAAGTCGCCTGCCCGGCTTTCGTTGTGAAAACATGTTACCCCGAATATATCGGGCTGCGATTTCATGTTGCATCGACGACCACCTGTACTCACGGTTTTTCACCTCTCCCATACCCAACGCTCCCCCCCCCTGACGAAGGGCACAAAAAAACGAGAGGCGAAACAAAAACTGTTTCGCCTCTCGTTTTTGGGTAGAACCGATTATTTTTTCTTGTTCTGCATATGTTTTGCATAGCGGTTCATAAACTTGTCTACGCGACCTGCCGTGTCGACCAGTTTCTGTTTTCCAGTAAAGAAGGGGTGAGAAGAACTGGTGATTTCAAGTTTTACCAACGGATAGGTTACACCGTCAACCTCGATAGTGTCTTTGGCAGCTACCGTAGAACGGGTGATAAAAATCTCATCGTTCGACATATCCTTAAATACGACGGGACGATAATTCTCGGGGTGAATTCCTTTTTTCATTGTATATCTTTTTAATATTTACAAATCAAAGCACGGTGGTAAAACGTGCAACTCTTATAATGGCCTGCAAATGTACGCATAACTTTTGATTTACAAAAATATTTTTCCGGTTTTTACATTGAAGTGCCGCCCGGCCCTAGATGAGTGGCACGCTTCCCAATGGCCGACGTGACTCAAACAACAGTTATCTCCGACAGCGCTGTCTCATTTATACCGTCAAACAAATTTGCCGAAACTGCTCATTTATTCTATCTTTGTAAAGAATTTGTTCTATCTGGATAAAGATATAATCGCACGCCACAGGCGGCTGTCCTCAAACAATCATGATACATGAAATGGTTCAATAAAGAAAAAGGTGACGGCAAGTTGTTTTACTGTACCGACCTGCACGCCCACATACTCCCCGGCATCGACGATGGTTCTCCCGATGTCGACACATCGCTCCAACTGCTCCATACCATGCAATCGTGGGGCATAAAACACATTTTTGCCACACCTCACATCATCGATGATGTATATGAAAATTCACCGGATACCATTGAGCCCGCTTACCAAGCCTTAAAAGAGAAGATGACCCAAGAAGGAATCGATATCGACCTGCACTACTCGGCCGAATATCGTATGGACGAGCATTTCAGAGAATTACTCCAGTGCGGTGTGAGAGCCTTTATTCCTCTCCCCGGACAGAGACTACTGGTCGAAAACTCTTTCATGCAAGCCCCCATCGACCTCGATGACATACTTTTCAGGCTTATGCTTAACGGGTTCCAGCCCATTCTGGCTCACCCCGAGCGATACCGCTACTATCACTCACACAAAGAGACATATCATCACCTACACAACAACGGGTGCCATTTCCAGATAAACCTGCTTTCCCTGGCCGGCTATTACGGAAAAGAGATAAAAGAGGTCGCTTGGTGGTTGTGCAAAAACGGCATGGTCGAATTTCTGGGCAGCGACCTTCATAACATGGAACATGCCCAGGCCATAAGTGCATGGCTGACAACCAAAGAGTATAAAAAAGTGAAAGACCTGCTTCCGTCGCTACACAACGACCTGCTATCTGTCGGGAAGTAACTTTTTCCACCGGGAAAAATTTCGAAAAAGAACGGCGCCTTCTAGCTTGAAACAAGAAGGCGCCGTTCTTTCATTGCTGTTCCTTAAAAGGGCAGATCGTCGGTTGGCTCAGCAGGAGCAAAATCGACAGGGGGAGGCGGAACCGGACTTCCGGACGAAGCCGGCGCAGCGGGTTGTACACGCTCTATCTTCCAGGCACGCACGTCGGTATACCAACGGCCTTTGGCCTCTCGACTTTCAAGGTCGAAGCTCACCACCACCTCATCGCCTACCGATACAGGGTACTGCTCAATGCCACTCACCTGGAAACATACCTTGCGAGGATACTGCTCTTGCGTTTCCAAAATATATTCCTGCTTTTTCCACTCTTTTCCACTCACCTGGCCGATGCCGCTCTGCAACGGAAGGACTTGAATGATACGGCCTTTAATTTCCATACAAAAATTGATTATAAATTCGTTTCAACAAAGATAGATATATTTCTGAAAGATTGCCGTGCAATTTCCTTAAAAAGATATTCCGAGAAATAGAATATATCTAAAATTTTTGATTAAATCGACTAAACTCCTTTACCATATCAAATTTCGATTTATCTTTGCATATAAAGAATTTGCATTATAATATCTACATGGAAGAAAACCAACAATTGATACAAACCATCATCGAAGGAATACAAGAAAAGAAAGGTAAACAAATTGTTACGGTCGATCTCTCCGACATCAACGCCGCATCGGTACAGTATTTTATCATTTGCCAGGGTGGCTCTCCCGCTCAGGTAGCAGCTATTGCCGACTCGGTGCGAGAAACGACCCTGAACAAAATAGGCGTAAAACCGTTCAACTACGACGGATACAGAAATTCCCAATGGATTGTCATCGACTACGGCTACATATATGTACACGTATTTCTGCCCGAACCGAGGAAATATTACAACCTCGAAGAGCTATGGAACGATGCCAAATTGGCAGAAATACCCGATGTGGAATGATTTTTGCAGAGAATAACTAAACAGTATTTTCAAACCCCACATTTACATTTTTATGGGAAACAACAACCCGCAAGGAGGAAATAAAAAAATATTCCGATTCAACCTTTATTGGATGTATGCCATCATAGCTCTCTCGCTGATAGGGGTATACTACATGAACGACGGTTCCTCGTCGAAAGAGGTAACATGGTCGGAGTTTGAGAAAATAGCCCGGGAAGGAGGCATTAAACAAATTACCGTTTACACCAATAAAGACTACTTGGAGGCATTCCTTTCCGACTCAACCGCTCAGAAAATTTTTAACACGAGCGACCAACAGAAACTGGGTCGTACCCCCAAACTCTATGTCAATATTCCCGATGCCGCCACATTCACCCAAGAGGTGAGCAAATGGGAAGAAGAGTCGGGATTTGACACACAAATCCAATACGAGAAAAGCAGCGATTTCGGTGATATGTTCTGGTCGTTTGGCCCCATTATCCTGTTGTTCGTCTTCTGGTTTATCATCATGCGTCGTATGTCGAACGGCGGAGGTGGCGGCGGTGGTGTTTTTAACGTAGGTAAAGCCAAAGCCCAGCTCTTTGATAAAGAGGGTTCACCCAAAGTATCTTTTAAAGATGTTGCCGGACTTTCCGAGGCCAAACAAGAGGTAGAAGAAATTGTTGAGTTTCTCCGTAATCCGAAACGATATACCGACTTGGGCGGCAAGATTCCAAAGGGAGCCTTGCTGGTAGGCCCTCCGGGAACGGGTAAAACCCTACTGGCAAAGGCTGTGGCAGGAGAAGCCAATGTACCATTCTTCTCCATGTCGGGATCTGACTTTGTCGAGATGTTTGTGGGCGTAGGAGCCTCACGGGTACGCGACCTCTTCCGCCAAGCCAAGGAGAAAGCTCCCTGCATTATCTTCATCGACGAAATCGATGCCGTGGGTCGTGCCCGCGGACGTAATCCGAACATGGGCTCGAACGACGAACGGGAAAACACTCTCAACCAGCTCCTCACCGAAATGGACGGTTTCGGCACCAACAGCGGTATCATCGTACTGGCGGCCACCAACCGCGCCGACATTCTCGACAAGGCCTTGTTGAGAGCCGGACGTTTCGACCGACAAATCTACGTGGAACTTCCCGATCTCAACGACCGGAAAGAGATTTTCAAAGTACATCTGCGCGGAGTAAAAATCGATAACACAGTCGATATAGACCTGCTGGCACGTCAGACACCCGGCTTCTCGGGTGCCGACATCGCCAACGTGTGCAACGAAGCTGCCCTCATCGCCGCCCGCAATCACAAACAGTGGGTTCAAAAACAAGATTTCATGGATGCCGTCGACCGTATCATCGGAGGATTGGAAAAACGCACCAAAATCACTACCGCCGAAGAAAAACGTTCTATCGCCATACATGAAGCCGGACACGCCTCACTCAGCTGGTTCCTGCGATATGCCAACCCGCTGGTAAAAGTAACCATAGTACCCCGAGGAAAAGCGCTCGGTGCTGCATGGTACCTTCCCGAGGAACGACAAATCACCCCCAAAGAGGCTATGCTCGATGAGATGTGCGCCACTCTGGGCGGACGGGCAGCCGAGGAACTTTTTATCGGTCACATCTCGACAGGTGCCGCCAACGACCTCGAACGGGTAACCAAGCAGGCATACGCCATCGTAGCTTACTTTGGCATGAGCGAAGAGTTGCCCAACCTCTCCTACTATGACTCGACCGGGCAAGAATACGGATTTACCAAACCTTATAGTGAAGAAACTGCCCGCATTATCGACAAAGAGGTGAGCCGCATCATCAACGAACAATACGAACGAGCCAAGAAAATATTGCTCGAACACGCCGAAGGCCATGCCCGACTGGCTCAGGTTCTTATCGAGCGTGAGGTGATATTCACCGAAGATGTAGAACAAATTTTCGGAAAACGTCCGTGGGCGTCTCGCAGTGAAGAAATCTTGCGAGTGAATGAGCAAGCTCAGAAAGATACTCAGAAAGCCAACAAGACAAGCAGC
>CAJLYN010000049.1 GCA_905210875.1 uncultured Bacteroides sp.
CAGCGGGTGCTCGAGCGCGATCGCCAGGTAGCCGATGATGAACAGTACGGTAATAGCTACTAGCATGGTAATTAAATTTTAGAAAGAAATTAAGGTTGAATTTGCCATGCAAAGATAGCAAAATAATAAAAACGCCTCTACGAAGAGGCGTTTTTATTTGTCATATTTTTATTTTTCCCGGATTATGATATTGATGGGTGTACCCGTAAAGTTCCATTTGGCACGTATTTGGTTTTCGAGGAAGTGCTTGTAGGGCTCTTTTACCCATTGGGGAAGGTTGCAGAAGAAGATAAAGGTAGGAACGGGAGTCTCTTTGAGCTGGGTAACATACTTTATCTTTACATATTTGCCTTTGTTGGCGGGTGGCGGGTAGTTCTCGATGACGGCAAGCATCTCTTCGTTGAGCCGTGCGGTAGGTACGTGGCGGTGCCGGTTTTTGTACACCTCCGACGCACATTCGAGAACCTTGAAGATACGCTGTTTGGTCAGGGCCGAGGCATATACGATGGGGAAGTCGGTGAAGGGAGCCAGGCGGCTGCGTATGGCATTTTCAAAGGTTTTGATGGCTTGTGTACTCTTGTCTTCGACCAGGTCCCACTTGTTGATGCACACGACCAGGCCTTTTTTGTTTTTCTGTATGAGGGAGAAGATGTTAAGATCTTGTCCTTCGATACCGCGGGTGGCATCGATCATGAGTATGCACACGTCGGAGTTTTCGATGGCCCGTATCGAACGTATTACCGAGTAGTATTCGATGTCTTCGTTGACCTTGCCTTTTTTGCGTATGCCGGCTGTATCGACGATGTAGTAGTCGAATCCGAATTTGTTGTATCGTGTGTTGACCGAGTCTCTTGTTGTGCCGGCTATGTCGGTAACGATGTAGCGGTCTTCGCCGATAAAGGCATTGATAATCGAAGACTTTCCTGCATTGGGCCGACCAACGACGGCAATGCGGGGTATGTTCTCGTCGAGTGCCTCCTCTTCGTTCCGGGTGGGAAAGTGCTCTATGACGGCGTCGAGCAGATCGCCTGTTCCCGAGCCGTTGATGGCCGAGATACAGAACGGGTCGCCCAAGCCGAAGGCGTAGAATTCGGCCGAGCTGTATTGCGAGGCGTTGTTTTCGACTTTGTTGGCTACCAGCAGAGTGGGTTTCTTGCTGCGGCGCAGTATGGCGGCTACCCGGTCGTCGAGGTCGGTAATGCCGTGTGTGGCGTCGACGACAAAGAGTATGACGTCGGCTTCTTCAATGGCGATGGCTACCTGCTTGTTGATTTCTTCTTCCAAGATGTCGTCGGAGTTAACCACCCAGCCGCCGGTATCGACAATCGAAAATTCCTGTCCAGCCCAGTTGACCTTACCGTACTGACGGTCGCGCGTAGTGCCGGCCTCGTCGTTGACGATGGCTTGCCGGCTCTGAGTGAGTCGGTTGAAGAGGGTCGATTTGCCCACGTTGGGGCGGCCTACGATAGCTACTAAGTTTCCCATAGTTATCTGTCTGTTTTGTTCGGTTGAGTGATGTTGCGGTTATCAGTCGAGTTGATAACCGAAGTTTTTTAATTTGCTCTCTTTGTTGCGCCAGTCTTTTTCGACCTTTACAAAAAGTTCGAGAAAGACTTTTTTCTCGAAGAATGTCTCGATGTCTTTCCGGGCGGCGATACCTACCTGTTTGAGCATTTTCCCGCCTTTACCTATGATGATGCCTTTTTGCGAGTCACGCTCGACATAGATGACAGCCATGATGTGTATCTGCTTGTTGTCTTCCTTGAATTGTTCGACGGCTACTTCGCAGGCATAGGGTATCTCCTTGTCGTAGGTGAGCAGTATCTTTTCTCTGATAATCTCGGTGACGAAGAAGCGGGCCGGCTTGTCGGTGAGTGCGTCTTTCTCAAAGAATGGAGGAGAGGGGGGGAGCAGCTCCTGTATGCGACGCATGAGGTAGTCGAGGTTGAAGCGATGTTGTGCCGATACCGGAATGATTTCGGCCTTTGGCAAGCGGCTTTTCCAGCTCTCAACCAGAGATTCGAGTTGTGACTGATCTTGCAGCAGGTCAATTTTATTGATGACGAGAATCACCGGTATGGTTTCCTTCGTTACGCGTTGGAGAAAGTCTGGATTCTTATCGGGTGTCTCTATCACGTCGGTAACATAGAGCAATATGTCGGCATCGGTCAGGGCCGATTGCGAAAAGTTGAGCATCGACTCCTGTAACTTGTAGTGTGGAGAGAGTACCCCCGGAGTGTCGGAATAGACAATCTGCATATCGTCGGTGTTGACGATGCCCATAATACGATGTCGGGTCGTCTGTGCTTTGGAGGTGATAATCGAGATGCGTTCGCCTACGAGCGAATTCATCAAGGTCGATTTACCTACGTTGGGATTGCCCACTATATTTACAAATCCGGCTTTATGCGTAGTCATAATGAAAAATGATGTTAGGGTGTGGTGGCAAAAAAGGCGGCACAACATGCCGCCTTTTGAGATTATTGGAAAATCATTCGACGGGAAAGGTTGTGACTATACCGTCTCTTCGTTATCGTCATTATCCGAAGGCAGGTCGGTTACCTCGTTGACATCTTGAGGATTATATCCCCATTTGAGGTAGACCGAGCCCCAGATAAATCCGGCACCGAACGAAGTGAGAATGATTTTATCTCCTTTTTTGAGTTTCTTCTCCCAGTCGGCCAGGCACAAGGGTATTGAGGCGGCGCTGGTGTTGCCGTACTTCTGTATGGTGACAACAACTTTTTCGGGGGCGATGTTCATTCTGTCGGCTATGGCCTCAATGATGCGCAAGTTGGCCTGATGGGGAATGAACCAGTCGATGGTGTCGACCGTCAGGTTGTTGCGCGAGAGAATCTCTTCCGATACTTGAAGCATCGAAGATACGGCATATTTATAGACGATGCGGCCTTCCTGGTAAACGAAGTGCTCGCGGTGGTCGACCGTTTCGTGGCTGGCTGGACGTACTGAGCCTCCGGCTTTCATGTGCAGGAAGGGAAGTCCTACACCATCGGTGTGGATAATCGAGTCCATCACGCCATAGTCTTCTTCGGTGGCGACAACCAATGCAGCAGCTCCTCCATCGCCAAAGAGCGGACAGGTTGAGCGGTCTTGGTAGTCGGTGATCGACGACATTTTCTCGGCAGCGACGACCATTACTTTTTTGCACATGCCGCTGCGAATATAGGCTGTGGCAGCTTGCAAGGCAACGATGAAACCTGAGCAGGCAGCCTGTATGTCGTAACAAAAGGCGTTGGTGATACCGGCTTTTCGGGCAATAATCGATGCCGTGGAGGGGAATCGGTAATCGGGGGTGGAAGTGGCGCAGATGACGGCTTCTACTTCACCGGCATCGGTATTGGTTTTGCGCAATACTTTTTTCACGGCTCTGGAACCCATTTTTGAGCTCCCAAGGCCTTCGCCCTTTAATATATGGCGAGTCTTGATGCCAACGCGGGTGGTAATCCACTCGTCGGTGGTATCGACCATTTTTGAAAGTTCTTCGTTTGTGAGTATGTCTTCGGGCACGTAGGAAGCGACACCCGCAATCATAGCATTTACCATAGCTGAGAAAGAAATAAGCACACTAAATATTGTATGAGGTGAAATATTTAGTGTGCTTTATTAAAGGTTATACAATCAGTTCAACAACCGGAGAAAAGATGTCTTTCCGGCTCAAAATCTCTAAAAAGTCACACTTTTTAGATGGCAGCCTCTTTTTCGATGGCTTGTTTGCCGCGGTAGTAACCACATTCGCCGCATACGGTGTGGTAAATGTGCCATGCACCGCAGTTAGGACATACAACCAGTGTAGGGGCTACAGCTTTGTCGTGAGTTCTTCTCTTGGCTGTTCTCGTTTTCGATTGTCTTCTTTTAGGATGTGCCATTTCTCTATTGTTTAATTATTTGTTTTCTTTAATTCCTTCAAGGCGTTCCAACGTGGATCTGTGGGCTGCTCATCGTCATCGTCGCTTTCTGTTGCGGCGACCGCACTGTGGGCTTTGAGCAGGCTTTCCATTTCGGGGTTGCACTGGCCTTCGGGGTGCGTGTGCATCAGCGGAATGGTGAGAGCAACACATTCATACATATACCACGCCAGGTTGATAGAGCCTTCGTTTTCGGGTACAACGATGAGATTGTCGCTTTCTTCGCTGTAAGCTTCTCCGAATTTTACATAAAGGGTATCTTCTGTGTCGACCGGTAGTTCCATATCTTCGAGACAACGGTCGCAGGGAATGATGATATATCCTTTTATGCCGAAGTGCAACTCAAATGTGTTGCCGGTGCGTTTCAGCGTGAGATGGACACTTACTTCGCCCTTCTCTATCTCAGAAGGGTCGATTTCACCGAAGAATTCGGCCCCGAGTGTGTACTCATAAGTGTGGGTTCCATCGCTCAGGTTCTTTAATGAAATCGTGTATTTGTCACTCTTTCCCACAGTTCTCTGCTATTAAAACCCTGCAAAGGTACAAAAAATAATTGTTCTTGTGCAAAATCCTTGTAAAAAAAGATTTTCCCTTTGATTTTTTATGATATTTCCTTGCGTCTTGAAGGCTGTTTTGCAGACTGTTTATGTGGTGCGTTTCATCTCTATACGGAAGGTGGTGCCTTTGCCTATTTCTGATTCTTTTACAAAGATGTGCCCTTCGTGATATTCTTCGACAATGCGTTTTACCAGAGTCAGGCCCAGTCCCCAACCCCGCCGTTTGGTGGTGTAACCCGGGTGAAAGATGGTCTTGAATCGATTGCGGGCAATGCCTTTGCCGGTATCTTTGACGTCGATGTAGTAACGTGAGTCGTTGTAGGTGAGGCTGATATTGATGCTCCCTTGCCCGTCCATTGCATCGATGGCGTTTTTGCACAGGTTCTCAAAGACCCACTCCATAAGCGGTCGGCACAAGGGTTGCGCCTCCATTTTGGAGTCCGGGGTGTGAACGTTGATTTGTACCCGGCCCGAGATGCGGTGTCTCATGTATTCGACGGCAGCATTGATTACTTCGGCCACGTCGGCCGGCTCCCGTTCGGGCTGCGACCCGATTTTGGAGAAACGTTCGGCAATGACCGACAGGCGTTGTACGTCTTTACCCATGTCCGAGACAATTTCAGGGTCGGTTCCTTGGGTGGGGAGTACTTCGAGCCAAGCCATGAGAGACGATATGGGGGTCCCCAACTGATGGGCTGTTTCTTTGGACAGTCCTACCCACACTTTGTTCTGCTCGGCCTTTTTGCTGCTCATTAGTGCCAGGTAGGCAATGAAAAGAAACAATACCATTACCGAGAGTTGTATGTAGGGGAAGTACGATAATCTTTTCAGTAGGGTGGAGTCGTCGTAATACAGATATTGAGAGGTCTCATCGTCGATGTAGATTTCGATGACCTGTTGTTTGTCTTTGAGTGATTGTAGTTTGTTTTGGAGGAACTGTTCACCGTGGCGATCGGGTATGTCGAGGTTGTGTGTTTGTAGAATTTGGCTCTGGCTGTCGGTGATGATGATAGGTATCGTGGTGTTGCTTTGCAGAATTTTCAAGACAAGGCTCATGTCTACGTTGCTGCGGTTACTGGCTACGGAGCGGGTGGCTTCGGCCCATATCTCCATTTTGTTGTGCTCTTCGGTAGCCAAGTCTTCGACGAGTCGGTTGGAGATGATGAGAAACAGACCTACCAGTAGCAGGGATACGACGAGAAATGCGATTTTCAATTTTTGTCGTACGTCATAGAGATTGCCGTGTGCCATTGTCTTGGGTTTAAAAGAGGTGAATCTATTATAATAAACGTGTAGTGCCTGTTTTTATTATACCCGGTTGTTTTCTATTTGTTTCGGTGTCGTTGGGTCGGGCTGGCGGGCGTGCCTGATTAAGAGATTTGCTGTATCTTAGATAGCAAAGAAGGCATCGGAACTGCCTCCGATGCCTTCTCTCAATGTATATCTGCAAAAGCTTATTCGGCGTTCAGCGTAAAGCGACGGAATGCTGTTACGGTGAGATCCTTGTTTTGAGCTTTGAGGTATTGCTCGATAGTGTGTTTGGGGTCTTTTACAAATTCTTGTTGCAGCAGGGTATATTCTTTATAATATTTCTGCAACGAGCCTTGCGCAATACGGTCGATGAGGTTCTCGGGTTTGCCGGCTTCGCGAGCTTTGTCGCGTGCTATTTCGAGCTCTTTCTCGATGATGTGTGCAGGAACTTCTTCAGGACGGACAGCCACGGGGTTCATGGCGGCTACTTGCATAGCCACGTCGCGAGCTACTTGGTATTCTACGCCGGCTTGGTTGAAACCTACGATGGTAGCCAGTTTGTTACCCGGGTGAACATAGAAGATTGTCGAGGCAGCAGAGAGAGAGTCGAAGTAGCCGAGTTCCATCTTTTCGCCTGTTACACCACTTTGGTCGGTAACGAGCTCGGCGATGGTGCGACCGTCGATTTTTACAGCTTTGAGGGCTTCGAGGTCGGCCGGTTTGCTTTCGATGGCGGCATCGAGAATTTTTTGGGTCAAAGCAACGAAGTCTTTGTTCTGGGCCACAAAGTCGGTTTCGCATTTCAATGCTACGATTGCGGCATATTCGCCTTTGCTGGCAGCCAGCACGCAACCTTCGGCAGCTTCACGGTCTTCACGTTTGGCGGCGATTGCCTGACCTTTTTTGCGAATAATTTCTATGGCACCTTCGATGTCGTTGTTGGCCTCTTCCAGTGCTTTTTTGCAGTCCATCATACCTGCTCCGGTCATTTTGCGGAGTTTGGTAATATCTGCCATTGTAACAGCCATAATATTTCTTTTTTTAAGTTTTCTATAAATAACAAAGAGTAAGTCCCGTAGGTTTTGCGGGGCTCACTCTTTGCCGGTAGTTGTAAGTATCTGCTTTAAAACGAGACGATTATTCTTCGTCTTCGTTTCCTTCGTTCATTACTTTTGCAGCAACATTGGCGTTGAGGGCCTCGTCGTCTTCGGCTTTGTTGCGTTTGATGCGGGTCTTACGCTCTTTTTTGGCCGGTGCTTCGCCCTGTGCTTCGGCTGCTTCGGCATCTACTTTTTCGATTTTGCGTTCTTCAAGACCTTCGGCTATGGCACCACATACGGCGTTGAGTACGACCTCAATCGATTTGGTGGCATCGTCGTTGGCAGGAATTACGAAATCGATGTTCGTCGGGTCGGAGTTGGTATCGACCATGGCGAATACGGGGATACCGAGACGGTTGGCTTCACGCACGGCAATGTGCTCTTTCATTACGTCAACAACGAAGAGGGCCGACGGCAGACGGGTCAGATCGGCGATGCTGCCCAAGGTCTTTTCGAGTTTGGCACGTTGACGGGTTACTTGCAGTTTCTCACGTTTGGAGAGGTTGTCGAAAGTTCCGTCTTTGATCATTTTATCGATCGATGCCATTTTCTTCACCGCCTTGCGAATGGTGGGGAAGTTGGTGAGCATACCGCCTGGCCAACGCTCGATAACGTAGGGCATACCTACTTCGGTAGCTTTGGCGGCGAGTACCTCTTTGGCCTGTTTTTTGGTGGCTACAAAGAGAATTTTCTTGCCCGATTTGGCGATTTGTTTCAAAGCAGCAGCTGCTTCGTCGATTTTGGCGACCGTCTTGTAGAGGTCGATGATGTGGATACCGTTGCGCTCCATGAAGATGTAAGGAGCCATAGCCGGGTTCCATTTTCTTTTCAGGTGGCCAAAGTGTACGCCGGCTTCTAATAATTGGTCAAATGTTGTAATTGCCATTTTGTTTTGTTGTTTGCTTGTTTACTTTCTACGAAATCAATCTTCGGGTAGTCGCAACCGGCGTAGCCGTCTTGTGTGCGTAGCACGCCTCTGTGCTGTCGAATCCCGAAAATTTGGATACTAAACGTTGCATACTTGCCGAGGAATAGCTCGCAAATACCATTAACGTTTGCTGAACTGGAATCTCTTTCTTGCTTTGGGACGTCCCGGTTTCTTACGTTCAACAGCACGCGGGTCGCGAGTCATGAAGCCTTCGGCTTTGAGAGCGGGCTTGTCCTCGGGATTGATTTTCACCAGAGCGCGGGCGATAGCCAGACGAAGAGCTTCGGCTTGGCCTTTGAATCCGCCGCCATCGATGTTCACCTTGATATCATATTTCTCGGCGACACCCAGTTTGGTGAGGGGTTGTTTGACGATGTACTGCAGAATGCTCGAAGGGAAATATGCAGCAAGTTCTTTGTTGTTGATGGTAATGACACCGGTTCCCTCGTTAACGAACACGCGGGCAACAGCGGCTTTACGTCTTCCTATTGCATTAACTATTTCCATACGGCTTATTTAAGGGTGTTAATATCTATAACTTTGGGTTGTTGGGCTTCGTGCGGGTGCTCGCTACCGGCATAGATATAGAGGTTGCGCAGCAACTGGTCGCCCAGACGGTTTTTGGGAAGCATACCTTTTACTACCTTGTGGAAGAGGTATTTGGGACCTTTCTTCATGAGGTCGGCCGGTGTATGCAGGTGTTGGCCGCCGGGATAACCAGTGAAACGAATGTATATACGGTCATTCCATTTTTTGCCGGTAAGTTCCACTTTGTCGGCATTGATGATGATGACATTGTCGCCACAGTCTACGTGAGGAGTGTAGCTGGGTTTGTATTTTCCTCTCAGGAGTTTGGCTACCTTGGCAGCGATGCGACCCAGAGATTGGCCGGTGGCATCTACCACAACCCACTCTTTTTGGGCGGTTGCCTTGTTCACCGAAATGGTTTTGTAACTTAACGTATCCACTTTGTTAATTCTTTAATTGTTAATTACTTATTGACGCACTTATCGGCAACATCCAGGCCAAAGGACGGCTGCCGTTGTTACGTCGGGTTGCTTTTGTGGTAATAATCGGACTGCAAAGGTACGCTTTTTATCTGTAATACAAAACTTTTCCTGAAAATTTTTCATTCCCGTTTTCTTGCCTTTTCACGGGTAGTTTCTGTCTGAAAAATATCCCGGGAATATTTTTTTTGTTGTTTACTCCATCTGTTGTTGCTCTTGCGGCGCATGGGTGGTTTCTTTTGGACTAACGTCTTTTTGTATTATTTTCGCAGAAGATTTTTGTGATATACCATGAAATATTTTGTTGCCTGTTCATTATTGTTGGTTTTTTGTTCTTGTGCACCTGATAGAAACAGTCATTCTGCGACGCTCGACGAGGTGGCTGCCGTTTTTACGACCCCTCCCGACTCGACCCGTACCAAGGTGTGGTGGTTTCATGGCGAAACCGAGACTACCCGTGTGGGGATTACGGCCGACCTGGAAGCCTATCGCCGCGCCGGTGTCGGAGGCGTGGTCTATTACGATCAGGTGCATAACAAGAAAACGCCCCGGGCTCTTGATGCCTTCTCGCCCGAGTGGTGGGAGATGCTGATTTTCTCGGCCCGGGAGGCCGAGCGGCTGGGGCTCACCTTTGAATGTCATGTCTCCAACGGCTATGTGGCCGGCGGTCCCTGGATTACACCCGAGATGGGTATGCAGCGGGTTGCTGCGGTCGATACCGTGCTTGCCGGGAGGCGGTCGGTAGAGGTGAAGTTGCCGCGACCCTCGTCGTCTTATTATAAAGATATAGCAGTCTTGGCTTTTCCGGCATCGTCGGCGGGGAGTGAAGACAGTCGTTCGCTTCGCCCCCGCGTGTCGTCCAATCTGCCGACGCTACCCGTCGAATCGCTGTTCCGTCCCGGAGTGAAGTTGACCTCGATACCCGTACCCGAAAAAGGAACGTCGGTCTATGTGTATCTCGATTTTGGCCGGGAGTTTACCGCCCGCAGTCTCACTTACCAGGTAGCTCCTCGCGGAAAGGCTACCACCAGTGCGACCAATGTGCCCGGCCCACCGGCCGACACGTTTGTCGGCACCGGCTACCAGGTGCTGCCTCCGCTGGGACAGCTTGAAGTCTCTGACGACGGGCACCATTATCGGTCCGTGTGCGACCTCTTGCCGGTGTATCGGGCTCACTCGTCGTGGAAGCAGAAGACGGTCTCTTTTCCGGCGGTTACGGGGCGCTATTTCCGCCTGACCCTGCACGACTGGACGACACCCGACAAGCCGCGCCTGGCCATGCAGTTGGGCGACGTTTGTCTCTCGTCGAAGGCCGCAGTCGACTGTTGGGAAGAGAAGTCGGGGCTCTATGCCGAGTATATCGAAGCCGGTGCGACACCTCATTATTCACGGTCGGAGGTTGTCGACACCGCATCGGTCATCGACCTTACCGCCTTGCTCGACGACGATGGCATGTTGCGCTGGCAGGCGCCCGAAGGGCTTTGGACGGTGCTGCGTGTAACGCACGTACCTACGGGGAGCAAGACCAAGCACGGACGTCCCAATCTGCTGGGATTGGAGTGCGACAAGATGTCGGTCGAGGCAGCTGAGTGTCAGTGGCGGCACTATTTCGGCGCAATCGCCGACACCCTCACCCGACACGGTATCGCTTTGCAGGGCATGGCGATGGACAGCCACGAGGCCGGTTCGCAGAACTGGACCCCCGGTTTCGACCGCGAATTTCGGGTCCGACGCGGTTATGACCTGAAAAAGTATTTGCCGGTGATGGCCGGTTATGTCGTGGGTTCGTCGCAGGAGTCGGAGGCATTTCTGTACGACGTGCGGCGTACCATTGCCGACCTCATAGCCGATAATTATTATGCTACATTCGACCGGTTGTGCCGGGAGCGGGGCCTCGATTTTACCGCGCAGGCCACCGGGAATGCGCTTTGCATCGTGGCTGACCCCATACAGGCCAAAGGTCGGGTGGCCAAGCCTCAGGGCGAATTTTGGGCCATTCACCCCGATGGCAATTACGACATCAAGGAGTGTTCCTCGGCCGCCCATCTTTATGCAAAACCGATAGCCTCGGGCGAGGCGTTTACCGATGCCAAGTTTGCCCACTCGCCGGCCTATCTCAAATCGCTGGCCGACTATGCCTACTGTTTCGGCATCAACGAGTTTGTTGTCTGTGCGTCGGCCTACCAGCCGTGGCTCGGCAGCGTGCCGGGCAATACGGGAGGTGGCCGTCATTACTGTCTCAACCGCAACAATACCTTCTGGCCATACAGCCGCCCGTTCTGGGATTATCAGGCTCGCTGCGCCTATCTCATGCGGCAGGGGCGGCCGGTGGTCGACCTGGCGGTCTATCTGGGGGAGAATGCTCCCGTGAAGATTCTCACCTACCGGTTGCCCGAGATTCCTTCCGGATATGATTTCGACGCTTTTACATCCGATGCCCTGTTTCGCCGTATGGAGGCCCGCGACGGACGAGTGATCCTGCCCGACGGCATGAGTTATCGCATGGTCATTTTGCCTCGTAACGGTGAGCTGACGCTGGCAGCCTTGAAGAAGATTGCCTCCTTTGTCGAGGCCGGTGTCCCGGTGTACGGGCCGCGGCCTACGGGTTCGCCCTCTCATGTCGACCTGACTTGCGACGAGGAGTACCGCCGGTGGGTGGCCGCTCTTTGGGGAGAGACCCCTGTATCGCAGGGCCGCCGTTCCTATGGACGGGGTACGGTGTATTGGGGAATGTCTTTGCACGAAGCGGTGGCCGAGGCGGGCCTTACGCCCGACCTGGCCCTGATGCATGGCGATGTAAAGAGGGGAAAACTCTATTTCGCACACCGTCGGCTGGACGATGCCGATATCTATTTTCTCGACAATCACACCCAACGGCCATTGTCCGATACGATGATATTCCGTTCGGCCTATCGACAGGCTCAGTTGTGGAATCCGGTCGATGGCCGTCGCTATGCCGTGCCGGCGTTGCCCATGAACGATGGTACCGTGGCATTGCCTCTTGAATTGGCTCCGCGAGAGGCCTGTTTTGTGGTACTTGCCGACGCGCCCTCCGATACGTTGCC
>CAJLYN010000050.1 GCA_905210875.1 uncultured Bacteroides sp.
AACCCGTATAGGTGAGGCAGAACTGGCCCGGTTGCTTGGTGCACGCCTCACCATCGGCAGCAGTCACGTCTACCCGTTCAATCGCATGCAACTCTCCGATGTATGCCTCTACGACCAACAGGGCGACAGCCTGCTCTACGCACAAAAACTCATTGCGGGGGTAGCCTTGCAAGAATTGTTCAGGAAAAGACTAGTATTTACCAATGTCCAATTATACGATTTCAAAGTCTCTCTTCGTCGCGACAGCCCTTCTGCTCCACTCAATCTGCAATTTATCGTCGACCGCTTCAAAAAAGAGGGTAACTCCTCCATCGACATACACTCCCAAATCAACACCATTCTCGCCCGCCGTGGAGAGGTGCTTTACAACATCGACTCTGCACCACGGCAACAACCGGGAGTCTTCGACCCGCACCACATAGCTGTCCGGAACTTTCTGGCCACCGTTTCGCTTAAATCGCTGTCCCGCGACTCCATTAACGTAAACATCAGAAAAATAAGTTTCGACGAACAGTCGGGGTTCTCTCTTCTCAAATTCGGGGCCAAACTCATCGGTAACCGTGAAAGCGTCGTACTGAGCAATTTCAGAATCACCTTGCCACACACCGACATATCGATGAAAAAGACCTCCACCGATTTTCTGTCGTATGACAATCTGAACGAGTTTTTCCAGAAAAGCACCGTTGACGTACACTTGGAAGAGTCACACCTCATGCCGGCAGACTTCGGAGCCTTTATACCCCGATTAAAAAACGTGCGACAGACGCTGAACCTTGAAACGCATCTGCAAGGTACTCCTGACAATCTCTCGGGCAACCTGCGTATCGATTGCGGAAACGAGTTGCATCTCTCGGCCGAAGCTGTGGCACGAAATCTTTCCCGACCGGCTGAAACATTTTTTTCGGGAAAAGTGAACGAATTAAATGTCAGCAGCACCCTCTTACCGCTCTTGCTTCAAGAGATTATTCCCGAACGTCCCGGCCTAGCCCAACGATTCATGCCATTGGGAGCCTGGCAATTCAGTGGGCAGGTTGACAAAACTGGGGCCGGACTAAATGCCGACGGTCGCCTCCTTTGCGAACTGGGCGAGATAGACGGAAACGTCAACATGAACATATCGACAGGCCAATCAAACGATGTGTTTACACTCAACGGCGAGTTGACGACAACCAACTTCGGAATAGGAAAATTCTTCGCAGTTGAGCCTCTTCTGGGCGACGTCGCTCTCGACATCAAACTCAACCTGAACCAACATACCCGAGGAGGAGATTTATGGGGCCGTATCGAAGGGGAGATTGATCATGTCGACTTCAAAGGTTATACCTACCGCAATATTATTCTCAGCGGAAACTACAACAATACCAACTACGACGGCATCGTCTCCATTGACGACCCAAACGGCAAACTGCATCTCATCGGAACAATAGATCTTTTTGACACACATCCTCTGGTACGCGTCTTTGCCGAAGGACAAGACATTCGTCTGGGTGCGCTGAATCTCGCCCCGCAATATGCCGAGTCAAAAACCAGTTTCAACATTACCAGCAACTTCTATGGCAATCACATCGACAATATCGAGGGCGAAATCGTCATTGACACGTTGAGTTTTGAAAACGAAGGCAAAGTATTCTCTACGGGGCAATTCACCATTACCGCCGAACACAACGACAGCATCAAGCGACTGCACGTCGCCTCCGACGTCATCAACGGAGGTCTCGAAGGCGACTATTCATTCAAGCATCTCAAAAATCAACTGGTAGGTCTTCTCTCCCAATACCTGCCCGACTTGGCAACAGAATCCTCTCCCATAAACGGGGAGAAGACAGACAAGAACAACTTCCGCTACGGATTCACCGTAGAAAACAGCATCGAGCTCTCATCGACGTTAAACCTACCGATAACCTTGCAAGAGCAGGTTCAGATATCGGGATTTTTCGACGGCGACAAACGCCGCATCGGGTTGAATGTATATGCGCCCGACCTCCAATTCAACTCCAAACACTTGTTCAACAACGAGATAAACATTGAGAATAACGACTCTATCGTCAACCTGTCTCTACGCACACAGACCTACAACAAGAAAGGCCAGTACACCGGTTTCTCTTTCGATACCGAAGCCAAGAACAACCACATCTTGTCACGAATCAATTGGAGCAACAACAGTGACACCACCTTCTGCGGAGAGATAAGTACGCTGGCTCATTTGGCTGGCCGCGACAGCACGGTCGACTGTCATATAAACGTGCTGCCCACCCGCATTATCATCGGAGACTCGATATGGCAGGTCAATCCGGCTACCATCGACATCGTCGACGGCAAAGGCCGTATCGAAGGCATTGAAGTACATCACAAAGAGCAATATCTGCACATCGACGGAGAGGTGTCGAAAGACCCCTCCGACAATCTCAATCTATCACTCAACGACATCAGACTCGACTACATATTCGATGCCCTTAACCTGAAAAACGTTGTCTTCGGCGGTCAGGCAACGGGAGATATCATCATCGCCGACCTGCTGAACGGGACCCCCCGGCTCAGCACCAAAGAGTTTGCCGTAAAAGATTTCTCCTACAACCACGCCACATTCGGCGACCTGAGCCTGTTCAGCCGATGGGACAACGAGAACAGAGGCATTTTCCTCAACGGTACCGTTTCGCAACCCAATTACCCCGACACACAGGTCAACGGATACATCTTCCCCACCAGAGACTCGCTGAACCTGCACTTCGACGCCCAACACATCTCGCTGGCATTTCTCAACCCCTTCACCGAGAAGATACTCAAAAACGTAGATGGACATGCCACCGGTAAAATCAATTTCTACGGCCGGTTCAAGGCTCTCAACGTCGAAGGCTCGGCCTTGGTCGACCGCTTCGGGTTCGGTATCGACTATCTCAACACTCGATTCTATATCTCCGACTCGATACGCCTCACTCCCGATGCCATCATCATCGACAACATGACCCTGGCCGGCGAAGACGACCACCTGGGCAAAGTAAACGGTATCATGCGGCACAAACATTTCAAAAACATTGAATACACTCTCAGCGCTTCGGATATAAACAACATGCTGGTCTACAACACGACCGAAAAACAAAACGCTGTGTACTACGGAAAGGTCTACGGCAGCGGCTCGGTGAGCATCGAAGGTAATACCCAATATACCGGTATCGATATCAACATGATAACCAATGACCGGTCTAAATTCACTTTTGTCCTGTCGGATAACGCCGAAGCCGAAGAATATCAGTTCATCACTTTTGTAGACCGCTCGCGAGATTTTCACAAGAGTATCCAGAAAGAAGAGCGACCTCCGCTGTCGGCCGTCCTACCCGAAACATCGTCGCACCTGCTCTCACTCAACCTGCAAATCGACGTCAACCCCCAAATGTCGATGAACCTGCTCATGGACCCTGCCACCGGCGATATGATACACGCCACGGGCAGCGGCAACATACGGCTCGAATACAATACGTTCTCCGACATGAAACTCTACGGGACCTATACCGTAGAAAAGGGAAACTACAATTTCAGTCTGCAAGACCTCATCACCAAAGACTTTATCATAAAAACCGGTAGCAGCATATCCTTCTCGGGTGCTCCCCAGAACGCCAATCTCAACATCGAAGCCTACTATGCCCTCACGGCCAATCTCGAAGACCTCGACGAGAGTTTCGCTACTGAGCCCGACCTGAACCGCACGACAATTCCCGTGCGAGCCTTGCTCTTCCTCACCGGCAACCTGCAACAGCCCGACTTCCGCTTCGACCTTGAATTTCCCACGGTAACGCAAGACATCGACCGCCGCATACGCAGCATCATCAGTACCGACGACATGGTCAACCGACAGATTATCTATCTGCTGGCCCTGAGCAAATTCTATACTCCCGACTACATGAACGTGGGCCAGACCCGTAACAACGAACTGGTATCGGTAGCCTCCTCGGCTCTTTCGAGTCAGCTCAACAACCTGCTGGGCCAAATCAACGAAAATGTCAATATCGGTACCAACCTGCGCAGCGACAAGGGCGACTTTTCCGATGTGGAGGTAGAAGTGGCTCTGTCGAGCCAGCTGCTCAACAACCGTCTCATCATCAACGGCAACATAGGCTACCGCGACAATGCCGTCAACAACAACACCTTCATCGGCGACTTCGACCTGGAATATCTGTTGAACAAGAGCGGAAACATACGACTGAAAGCCTACAACCACTACAACGACAAGAACTACTACATAAAATCGGCCCTCACCACACAAGGGGTGGGCATCATGTACCGCAAGGAGTTCAACAAGTGGAGCGAGTGGTTCTCGTGGTTGCGCCGCCGCAAAAACAAGACCGAACAGCAGACGCCATGACCGCTACACCCTCCATCACTCTCGTCCCGCTCGGTGGACTGGCCAACCGAATGCGGGCCATCGCATCGGGCTATACCCTGGCTCTCGACACGGGTATGCAGCTCCACGTGGTGTGGCTCCGCAACCACGACCTGAACTGCTCATTCAATACCTTGTTTCGCCCGCTTGGGCACGACATTGCTCTTACCGAGTGCAGCAAAGCCGATGCACGGGTCAAATACAATGTCCCCCGGAAAAAGAATTTTTTCCTCTCCGCCTTTTACCAGAAGCGACATTTTGCACCGAGACTCTACGATGCAGAGTTGTGCCGGCTGAAAGATGACGGCGAAGCGTTGCAACATCGGGTATCCGGGCACAATTGTCTCATCGAGAGCGGGCTCTCATTTTATAAGACCGACAAGGAGTGGTTCAGGACACTCTTTGTTCCCACCGACGAAATCGCTGCACTGATAGCTCAACGCTGCACGGCCTTCACCGACCGCACGGTGGGGCTGCACATCCGCCGCACCGACAACCGGGTCTCTATCGCAGAGAGTCCGCTCGCACTCTTTACACAGAAAATCGACGACGAACTGTCGCTGTACCCCGACACGCTCTTCTACCTGGCCACCGACAGCGAAGTGGTAAAAGCGGAACTGCGGTCTCGCTACGGGGCACGCATCTTTACCTCACCCGCCAGGGCCGACCGTGACTCAACATCTGGTATGAAAGAGGCCGTTGTCGAGCTCTATACCTTGGCCCGCACCCAACATTTCTACGGGTCGTATTACAGCTCGTTCTCCGACTTGGCCGCTCTGCTCGCCAATCGCCCCGCCGACATTCTGCGTGTAAAATAATCCACACATGTTTTTTCACGTCCTCTTTTCAAAAAAAAGGGGCAGACCGATTAAACTTTCCCGAGCGGCAGATATCTAATCGATATCTAAAACCTCATTACCATGAAAACGTCATCGATTCAAAAAATGGGTCTGGCGGTATATCTGCTGTGTGCATGGCTGATATCCACCTCGGCCATTGCACAAACACCAGCAAGGAGAGTCTCTCTGCGAGAGCGTAACCCCGAATTTTTCAAAACAGAAGAGGCCCGCCACATCGGCGACCAGATAATCGCCTACCAGCGCTGCACCGGCGGGTGGCCCAAGAATATCGACATGACACGGGATATGAGTCGGGAAGAGCTGGATGCCGTCATCAAGGAAAAGAACCGTCGCAACGACTCAACCATCGACAACAACGCCACCACTTCGCAAATGACCTTTCTGGCCCGCCTCTATCGGGCCACAAAAGATACACGTTACCGCGATGCTTTCCGTGCCGGCGTCGAATACTTGCTCAGCGGCCAGTACGAGAATGGAGGGTGGCCCCAGTTCTGGCCCGAGAAACGGGGATACCAGTACCACATCACATTCAACGACGATGCCATGGTCAATACGCTCACGCTGCTGCGCAGCATCATGAACGAACAAGAACCCTACGACAAGGGACTCATCGACCGAGCCATGAAAAAACGCATCAAAAAGGCTTTTGACAAAGGTATCGAATGTATACTCGCCACACAGATTGTCGTCGACGGACAGCCCACCATCTGGTGCCAGCAATACGACCACGTCACCTTGAAACCGGCTGCGGCCCGTGCCTACGAGTTACCCTCGTACTGCCCGCAGGAGAGCGCCCACATCGTGGCCCTGCTCATGTCGCTCTCCCACCCCGATGCCCGGGTGAAGGCCTCCATACACGGAGCCATGAAATGGTTCGACACCTACAAACTCACCGGCCTGCGGTGCGAACGCGCCGGAAGAAACAAAGCCCTGCGCACGACCCGTCTCGTCAGCGACCCGAAAGCAGCCCCTATATGGGCCAGATACTACGACTTAAAATATACCGAACCTTACGTCTGCGACCGCGACGGCATACCTCGCCGCCGCCTGGAAGAGATAGGCTACGAACGCCGTAACGGGTACAGCTGGTTCACCAGCCGGCCGGCCGAACTTTTCGATCGTTACGATCAGTGGGCCGACCGTCATGACCCCAAGCACAAAGTCTTCGTCAGCCTCCATACCCCGGGAGCCAACGAGAACGGGCTTATCGACATGTACCGCCGTCCGACCATCGACCGGAGCCAATTCGACGTCATCGTCAATCCGGGCGAAAGCATACAAGCTGCCCTGGAAAAAGCGCCGTCCGACCCGTCAATCGTTTTCAAGGTACTGATTCGTAAAGGCAGCTACAACCAGAAAGTCATCATCGACCGTCCCAACGTTGTATTAGTGGGCGAGCAGCGAGACAGCACCATTATCGTCTACGCCGAGACCGCCAAGAGCCGCACCATCAAAGAGTATCGCGGCAAACCCGTAGGCAACGGCGTCGTCGTGTTGCAGGAAGGTGCCGACGATTGCATCATCAGCGGACTGACCATATACAACAACTACGGAACGACTGTCGAAAAAACCACCACCCATCAGATGGCCTTGTTCGGAAGAGCCACCCGCACCATCGTCATCAACTGCAACATCTGGGCCGACGGCAACGACGCCCTCGCCCTTTGGGCACGAGGCGGCAACGGCATGTACTACCACGCCGACCTGTACCTGCGATGCCCCGGCGTCGACTTTCTCTGTCCGCGCGGCTGGTGCTATGCCACACGCTGCCACTTCTACGGCGACGGGAGAGCTATTATATGGCACGACGGCCGCGGCGACAAGAGCAAGAAGTTGGTCATTACCAACTCCTCATTCGACGCCCAATCGCCCACCGTACTCGGCCGTTACCACCACGACGCAAAATTTTTCCTGATACACTGCCGGATGTCGGACAAGATTCTCGACAACAACATCGGGTATGCCTACACCGACAAGGTTCTCGACCCTTGCCCCTGGGGACAGCGCACCTACTACTATGGCTGCTACCGCGAAGGCGGAAACAGCGGCTGGCTGAACAACAATCTGAACGAGGCCGAACACGCACCGGCCTTCTACGGCATAACCGCCGCCTGGACCTTTGGCGGGAAATGGAACCCCGAAAAGCGCATACGCGAACTGTGGAATATTCTTGCCTATTAACCTTCGAACCATATAAAGAGCGAGGCTGCCCAATAAAGGCAGCCTCGCTCATAGAGTATAAAAAGGAATCAATCTCAATATACACAACTACGCACGACTCCATCTACCCGTACATAATAAACGCCGGGAGTTGGAAGTTGAATCGCACAATCGGTCGAGCTAACTACTTTCGAGACAAGAATCACTCCTCCGGTAGTAATCACCTCCATGCGAGAACCGGGCATCAACCCTCTCACCACAATACCGCCATCTGCCCTTAAAATTTCAAAGTCTTCATCGGTTTGAGACAGAGCGACGCCCGACGATACCGAAAGCGGATCTGAAAGTTCTCCGAGACTACCATATTCATTGACAGCCTGTACCCGATAGACGTCGGTTTCAACCCATTGCGTCGGCGTATACGCAGGTTCCGTAGTAAAGCCCACAACCTTGTCGTTGCAAAGTACAACATAACACATGGCATAGTCGACGGCTGTCCATGAGAGCGCATTATCTTCGGTGAAAGTCAAACCCTCGGGTTTGGCCACAGCCTCCATCAGTTCACGAGGATTCCAATAGTCGCTACCGTTCAACACATTGGCATAAGTATAGGTGGCAGCCTCCTCATCGGTCAAACTATTCTTTGCCGTGCCATATACCCTCTCGCCATTGTCGTCGACATAATAGTAGGTATCGCGGCGGTTGCTCAGGTCGAGCAGATTACCGTCGGCGTCGGTCGTCTTGTAATCTGCAAAGATAGCCGGTATCGTACCCATGGTTTCATACCAGCCGGCTGCCGGTATCGTAATCTCGGAACGTGTATAGAGGAATACCGTCTTGCAGGCGTTGTGCCACGGACGCCCCAACCAAACCTCGGTTGCCGAAGGCGGATTGGTGGGAGCCGTTATGGTATTGTGGTCAAAAACATACCCCCACTTGGTCGATGAGCCATGCGAAGGAGCCACAATGTACCCACCTGAACTGCGTACAATATTGATGACACATTCATCAAAATAGACATCGCCTCCACCATAGATAAAATCTACTGCACCTTCGATAAAACACTCACGGAGATAATGGCGATGGGCATCGGAGGTCGTAGAGGTAAGGTAGGTGTCTTGGTACGAGCGCAACTTACAATTATACAGGCAGGCACGGTCGTTATTGGTAAAAAGCGCCAAAGCCTGCGGACCAGCATTCTGTTTCACGCCATATTCATTCTCAAACGATATATTTTCGGCATAGAAATCTGCAGCTTGAACAACGACCGAGGCACCTTGACTCACATGCAGGGCATTCTCGCCACCGGAGAGTCTATCGTCGGTTATGGTCACTTTTTCTTTATCCTGACCGATAAGATAAATATACGGTTTGTTCTCGGGAATTTCGATATGTTCTTTGTAGTAACCTTCCTTGATAAATATGAGCCACGGAGCTATACGGTCGGAAGGAGCTGCCTTGACGGCTTCAGCCACAGAAAGATAATCACCACTGCCATCTTGCGCCACAACAGCATCGAACAGTCGAGCCTCGGGCTGACGACGGTCCATCGTCGTAAAGGTAAATGAAGCACCGGCAAAAGAATTACCCGAACGGTCGACTATGGCCCCGGCCGGAATATCGACCGTGTAAGTTGTGTTATAGTTGAGGTTGGCATAACGGTACAGTACCGAGCTGCCGCTAATGGTTACATCGGTCAACGGTTCACCATCAAGGGTAACGGTGCCGTTCCCGGCTTTTACAATTTCATTGAAATTAAGAATGATGGAGCCCTTTGCCATTGCATCGGTAGCCTTGTCGGCCGGAATAGTCGACAACAACAGAGGAGCCTCGAAATCATCTGGAGCAACCTGATCGGCCAAAATAAAAATGTCGCAGATTGAGGTTCCATCTTGATCGCCAGCCGTTCCGATGAGCGGAGATTCATAATCGGGATACCATCGAATCCACAGTTTTTCCTGATTCTCGGCAGCTTCGGGCAATTTAATCTCACTCTCTATCCATTTCTTGGATTCTGTGATTTTGATGGTATCGGCCGTGATGAAGTTTTCGCCATCAGTAGAATATTGGAGCAACTGCACCGAATAGCCGTTGAACGAGCAAAGCATCTTTGACAAGACTCGTATATTGTAATAGTTCGCCGATGAGAGTGATACCTCGAAATAATATTTCTCGGCTATCGTTGCCCAATTGACCCATGCATAACGTCCTTCATAGGTAGGATTGTTCGACAAGGCACTCCGGTCAAGAGCGCCTTTGGTATCTCCGGCCAGATTGCGTTTGGTAAGCATACCGGTATTGGTCGACTCGTTGTAAATATCTCCCATACGGTCAGAAGCTCCGGCATTCCAAAAATCCCAGCCGCAAATAAACGGTTGGTTTCCGAATGTGGCCACGACATCGACATCAGAAGTCATTTTGATGGTACGTGTCGTCTCGGTAGATGCATTTTCCCAATTGAGGAACGTATACACCTCATTGGCCCATGCCGTAAGAGATACCTCGGTACCCTCTTCGTACATACGTTTACCATCAATTACTACACCTGGATCGGACAGCTGGATATAATAATCATTGGCGTTCTCGACCGTAAGATTCAGCGTATAGGTATTCACCGGTTCAAAATTGGCGGTAAACTCTGCATCGGAAGTCAGTGTATGAACAAAGAGCGGCATCTCGGCCACCACCTGACCGTCTCCATCGGTCCAATTTATGAAGTTATAGCCGAAGTTCTCGACAGCCTCAAGTGTAACCTGTGTATTGGCATTGAAAGAGTCTCCCATAGGTATCTGCTTGATGGTTCCGGCCCCGTCCAAATTGGGTTTGGCTACGAGACTATATACGGGAACACTTTCGGGGATACCCTCAAATGTCCCGGTCAACTTGATATTGGCCAGTCCCACCTGCTTGTTCGAAGCCAGATTGTACAAATATATTTCGAGGGACACCTCCTCACTTGTGCCATTGACCGTCGTAACATCAAAAGAGTAATGCGACGTCTCATCATTGCGATTTGGATTGGCCCCTTTTGCCAAACTGATGCGTTGGTCACCACAAACCAGATAGATATCAAGATTTCCGCCGCTCGTTCCATACCGGCAACCATCGAGCGAAACATTGGTAAGAGTAAATGTCACACCACTTTGGGGCTTGAAGGTAAACGTAATTTTATCGTTTTCGGTAGGAGAAGCACTCTGCGACGCGGGCTGGAACTGGGTAAACTTTATGCCGTTGGTCTCTCTCATGGCAAAGTATGGCACATTGCTGCCGGTTGTGTGCATGTCGTATGCAAAAAGCGATTTGTCGCTGTAAGTTGCTGTATGGGCCTCCGCTCCTTCGTCAAACGGCCAATGAATATACCATTCTCCCTGTGAAGCGATTTTTGTACCGATAAACTCGACTTGTTGTATGCGTGTGTCGAACGTGGCATGCCCGCTGCCGTTTACTCCATTGAAAATGCGTACAACCACACTGTCTCTGTTAGTCGCCATAGGCAGGGAAATAGTATCGGGACTATATGCTTGAAACCAAGCCTGGTCGGTTGTAAATTCCGCAACCGGCAACCACGTCTTACACGTATCGACCGAATAGGCCACATACCACTTGGTGTTGGTATCCGAGGCATATACAAGCGACAGTTTCACATCGGCATAAGAGGTAGCCGAGAATGCATATTGCGCATAATTGTCATGCTTGGAGACATCGGAAAAATCTGCCAATGAAAGGCCCGCATTTGCCGGAGCATTCATCATGAGGCTGTTGCTTGGATACTCGTTGGCACTGAGTTTGTATCCACCATTCGCCGAGAAAAGAAGCAGACCACTGCCACTGTGCGCCGGCACCTGATTGTCGGCTGGCGGAGTGTTATTCTCGGCATTGAATGACCAACCGGCCAACACCTTCCGGGCTCCGGGGGCAACGCTATCGTCGGGCGTTGCGGCAAATGTCGTTAACGGCACTGCCAAGACGGCCGCCAAGAGCAACCGTCTCCAAAAAGAAAAGTTTTTCATGTAACAAGATTTTAAGGGTATATTTGTAAGTTATCGAATATGCTTGGTTACCACCACACGGCCATTAGCATATACTGCTTTCTTGACATAGATTCCCTGCTCGGGAACCGCAGGTAAAAGTCTTCCGTAAATATCGTAATAAAACACCTGCGACAACAAAGCGTCTGAAACCGGTGTCTCATCGACCGAAGAGGCCGAAGAGGCAACTCCGTGCAGCGTAACATGGCTCAGACAGATGGTCTTGCCCGTCGCCTGGGAGCTGTACCACGGATAGACACGCAAAAGCAGAGTCTCGCCGGCCTGCAACTCCACGACAGGCTGGTACTGCACGGCATACATGGTATTGGCCACCATCGAAGAGGTGTATTCGGCAATAGAGACGG
>CAJLYN010000051.1 GCA_905210875.1 uncultured Bacteroides sp.
CATACTCAACCAGCCTTCGCTCGAAAAATTCGAGAACAAAGTGAAACCGGGCGGCATACTCATCTACGACGGCTACGGCATACATCACGCCCCCACTCGTACCGATATCAATATCTATCGCATCGACGCCATGGATGCTGCCACCGAGATGAACAACGCCAAAGCTTTCAACATGATTGTGCTGGGCGGACTGTTGAAAATAAAACCGATGGTTTCTCTCGAAAACGTTCTCAAAGGGTTGAAAAAGTCGTTACCCGAACGCCACCACAAACTCATTCCCATGAACGAGCAAGCCATTCTCAAAGGAATGGAGTTGATAAAAAAAGTCTAAACGAAATACCCATGAAAATAGGTATCATCGTTGCCATGATATCGGAACTCGACTGTGTGCTAACCTTGTTGCAAAACGCACACAAAGAAATGCACAATCGGGGAGAGTTCTTTGTCGGAAGCGACGGACAACACGAAATCATTCTCACGCAAAGCGGCATTGGCAAAGTCAATGCCGCTTTGCGGGCTCAAACGCTCATCTTGAATTATGCACCCGACTGTATCGTCAATACCGGCGTAGCCGGGGGCATTGATGCTTCATCGCAAGTGTTCGACGTAATCATCGGTACAGAGACGGTCTATCATGACGCCTGGTTTGGCGAAGGAAATGTCATAGGCCAGATACAAGGCTTGCCGCCACGCTTCCCGGCCGATGCCGAACTTCTGCAAAAAATCGGCCAGATACTCTCCGACGACAACCGTATTTACGGTGGACTGATATGCAGTGGTGACCAATTCATCACCGACAAAGAATCTCTTGCCATCATCAAGAAGAATTTTCCCGAGGCTATGGCCGTCGATATGGAATCGGCCGCTATTGCCCAGACTTGTTTCCTCCACGACACACCGTTTGTCAGCACCCGCATCATCAGCGACACACCCGGCGTGGAAAACCACATGGAACAGTACAACAGTTTCTGGGAAAAAGCTCCAGAAAAATCGTTTACCGTATTGAAACAAATCTTGGCCCACCTCTAAAAGAACTTTCTCGACACGATGAAAAAAATTCCCAGTTTTACCATTGACCACCTGCACCTGCTGCGGGGTATCTACGTCTCTCGCAAAGACTACATTGGCGGTGATGTCGTAACCACATTCGACATACGCATGAAAGAACCCAACCGCGAGCCGGCCATCGGATACGGAGCGTTGCACACCATCGAGCACCTGGCTGCCACCTTCCTGCGCAATCACCCCGTCTATGGCAACAGAATCGTATTCTGGGGTCCAATGGGCTGCTGCACAGGAAATTATTTTCTGATGCAGGGCGATTTAGAAGCCGAAGACATCGTGGAATTGATGAAAGAGACATTCCGGTTTATCCGCGACTTCCAAGGCGAAGTTCCCGGTGCCACTCCACAAGATTGTGGCAACTATCTGCTGCACGACCTGCCCATGGCCCGCTACGAAGCCGACAAATATCTGCGTGAAGTTTTGGAGGTGATTACACCTCAAAACCTGCACTATCCGGCCCAAGAAACCTCTTCACAATCATAAATATTCATAATATGGCAAACGCGAAAAACCGGGACGGCGAAAAATTTGTCATTTACAGTTACTACAACACACTCTCCGAGGCCTATGAGGCAAAGAACCTGCTGGAAAGAAACGGTATCGACTGCTTCATCTCCAACGAAAACATGGCAAGCGTATATCCGATGTTCGACTCAAACCTCGGGGGCGTAAGACTACACCTTTTTGAAAAAGATGTACCCAAAGCCGACCGCATTCTATCAGACTACTCGTCGTCTACCAACGAGTAAATAGACTCTTCAAACCATCGGTTTCAAAATCAAAATCTAGCGCTGAAAAAAGGAATTTCTTTCATACCGCCTCAGACTCTAACTACCGTCTCATGTCGATACAATCGCTGTTACCGCAAAAAGATACGATTGCTCAGTTCAGCAAATTCGTTCTCGTCGGCATTCTCAACACAGCCATTTCTCTGGCAGCATTTTATCTGCTCTACAACCTGTTTGCTGTCGATTATACCATATCGAATCTGATAAGTTACATCGTCGGCGTGATAAACAGTTTTTTCTGGAACAAATTGTGGGTATTCCGTCGTGGTACCCACCGAATGATACGCGAAAGCTTGGCCTTTCTGCTGGTCTTTGCCGTGAGCTACGGCATACAATTCCTTCTGCTCCATGTCCTGGTAGAACGCCTCAACATCGACCCCAACTGGGCTCAGCTTCCGGCCATGGCCGCCTATACGATTGTCAATTACCTGTTGAACCGCTACTTCACCTTCAAAAAATAACCGCGACATGAAACCTGCCTCAAAAAATATTCTATTCGGACTGCTTCTCGTCATCTGCCTGTCGACCCTCCTGCCCGTTTTGGGGCTGTCGCATTTTCATACCAAAGGCGAACCCCGTGAAGCCATCGTTGCCGTGAGCATGCTGCAAGACGGGAATTGGATTCTGCCTCGCAACAATGGCGGAGACATTGCCTACAAGCCCCCCATGTATCACTGGCTCACAGCACTGACATCGTTGGTATTCAACCAGGGAGAGGTAAACGAGTACACCTCACGTTTTCCATCGGCCCTGGCAACGATAATCATTGCCTGCACCATGTTCCTCTTCTATGCCAAGCGCAGCAGCAACTACAATGCAGCATTCCTCTCGGCCATACTCTTTCTTTCGGCGTTTGAGGTACACCGGGCAGCCACAGCGGCCCGCGTCGACATGGTGCTGACCGTCTTCATCGTACTGGCACTCTTCCAACTCTACCGCTGGTACGAAAACGGATTAAAGGGCTTCCCCTTGTGGGCCATACTCTTCATGAGTGCAGCCACCCTCACCAAAGGGCCAGTGGGCATCGTCCTGCCCTGCCTGGTAGCCGGTGTGTTCCTGCTCTTGCGCAAAGAACCGTTTTTGCGTGTCTGCGGGAAGCTCATCGGGGCAGCCCTTGCCTCGTGCCTGCTGCCGGCACTGTGGTACTATGTCGCTTACCTGCAAGCTGGCAAAGAATTTCTCGACCTGATAATCGAAGAGAATTTCGACCGCTTCACCGGCAATATGTCGTACAGCTCGCACAATGCCCCGCCCTTCTACTATCTCTATATCACCCTGGCCGGATTCTTGCCGTGGACCCTGCTGGTTGTCATCTCGCTGTTTGCCCTCTCCTATAAACGCACAAAACAACCAGCCGAAGGTTGGCTCAAAGGCATACTCAAGAGATTCTCAAACATGTCCTCGCCCCGTCTGTTTTCACTGACGGCCATTCTCGTCATACTCTTTTTCTACCTTATACCCGACAGCAAACGCTCGGTCTACCTGCTTCCCATCTACCCGTTCATCAGTTATTTCCTGGCCGAGTACATGCATTACCTCGTGCAAGAACACCGTAAAGCCTGGCGGGTATTTGGCATTCTTCTCTCTGTTGTTGCTGGACTTTTCTTCTGTGCTTTCATCGTACTGAAAGCCGGATGGCTCAACGCTTATCTGCCCACCGACCAAAGTTATTTTCTCACGTCATTTCAAAGCTGGAACTTTTGGGATGTCGTCTGCCTCATCATACTGGTGCTGCTCATACACGATGTCTACAAAAGCCGCGATATACAATCAATAAGCAACCGCTATTCGTTCTCGGTCATCACCCTGTTCTTTTGGGTACAGTTTACCCTCGACACTGCCGTTCTGCCCGACGTACTCAACCGCAAGTCGGATTATACCCTGGCCCAACAGGTAAAAGAGGCTGTACCCGAAGGCCCTGTCTACTCCTACATCGGTTCTCCCATGATGCGCTTTTTCGTCATCAACTTCTACACCCAGAATCGGGTGGTCGACTTTGAAAGCCATCTACCTCAGGAGGGATACCTGCTCGTGGGCGAACGCGAATATGAAGGCTTTGCCGCCCGACACACCGACTACACCTTTGACGAGATGTGGAAGAGCCCGCAACGGGGCAATGACATTCGCGACATTGTGTGCATGTACCGATTCAACCGCAAAAACGAGGCCGAATGAAAGTTTGCATTGCCGAGAAGCCCAGTGTGGCCAAAGACATTGCCGAGGTAATCGGAGCCAAGTCTCGTCGGGACGGTTTCTTCGAAGGGAATGGCTACTGCGTAACCTGGACATTTGGACACCTGTGTACGCTGAAAGAGCCTCATGAATATACCTCGCAATGGAAACAGTGGTCGCTGCGAGACCTGCCGATGATTCCACCGCGGTTTGGCATCAAACTCATCGACGACAAAGGCATCGAGAAACAATTTGCCGTCATCGAACAACTCATTGCCAAAGCCGATGCCGTTATCAACTGCGGTGATGCCGGCCAGGAAGGAGAGCTGATACAGCGCTGGGTCATGCAGAAAGCATCGTGCCACTGCCCCGTGTACCGGTTGTGGATTTCGTCGCTGACCGAAGAGGCCATCCGTGAGGGATTTGAGAATCTCAAACCCCAGGAAGAGTTTGCACCGCTCTATGAGGCAGGGCTCTCTCGGGCCATCGGCGACTGGCTGTGGGGCATGAACGCCACCCGTCTCTACACCATGAAGTATGGCCAGCGCCGGCAGATACTCTCCATCGGACGTGTACAGACACCCACCCTCGCCCTCATCGTCAACCGTCAGCACGAAATCGAGAATTTTGTACCACAGCCCTATTGGGAGCTTAAAACACTCTACCGCGACACGGTATTCTCGGTAACAAGCGGCCGTTTCACCCGTGTCGAGGAGGGAGAAAAACGGCTTTCCGAAATCGAGAATGCACCCTTTACCGTCACCGACGTTACCCGCAAAGAGGGCAAAGAGTTTGCCCCCCGCCTCTTCGACCTCACCTCCCTGCAAGTCGAATGCAACAAGAAATTTGCCTTCTCGGCCGACGAAACACTGCGTCTCATTCAGGCCCTCTACGAGAAAAAGGCTACCACCTACCCGCGCGTAGATACCACCTACCTGAGCGACGACATTTACCCCAAATGTCCCGCCATCTTACAGGCGGTAGCCACACAACCGGCCTACACGGCACTGGTCGGCCAGCTCAACCTGCAAAAATTGCCCAAGTCAAAAAAGGTTTTCGACAACAGTAAAATTACCGACCACCACGCCATCATACCTACGCCGGTGAAGCCCAATAACCTCACCGACCTGGAAAGAAAGGTCTACGACCTGGTGGCCCGGCGTTTCATCGCGGTCTTCTACCCCGACTGCAAGATTGCCACGACAACCGTGCTGGGCGACGTCAACGGAGTTGCGTTCAAGGCTACGGGCAAAGAGATTCTGAGCCCCGGGTGGAGAGCGGTCTTTGAGAAAGAGAGCGACCCTGCCGACAAAGAAAAAGACGACAACGAAGACAAGATACTGCCACAGTTCACCCCCGGAGAGAGCGGGCCCCACACTCCTACGCTGAGCGAGAAATGGACACAGCCCCCCAAGCTCTATACCGAGGCTACCCTGCTGCGCACCATGGAGACCGCTGGCAAACTGGTCGAAGATGAAAGCCTGCGCGATGCCTTGAAGGAGAACGGCATAGGTCGGCCCTCAACCCGCGCCGCCATCATAGAGACGCTTCTCAAACGTAACTATATACGCAAAGAGAAGAAAAACCTTGTGGCCACCATCACCGGCATCGAACTCATCGGCACGATACGCGAAGATCTGCTGAAATCGGCCGAACTGACAGGTATCTGGGAGAACAAGCTGCGTCGCATCGAACGGGGTGAATACAAGGCAACCGACTTCCTCTCGGAATTGAAAACCATGGTTACGCAAATCGTGAACGACGTGCGCAATGACACGACCTACCGTACCATCACCGTCGAGACCAAACCCGAAGAGCCAGCTTCCACCCAAGGTAAACCGAAAAAAGAAAAGGCCGCAAAGGGTAAGAAAAAAGCTGCTGCGGCCAAAGAACCGGCCGAGGCTGCCTCGCTCGTGTGTCCACTCTGCGGAAAAGGCACCGTCGTCAAAGGGAAAAGTGCCTACGGCTGCTCGGAGTGGCGCTCGGGCTGCAACTTCCGCCTCGGTTTCGACATCTGTCCGGCAGAAGCCGATCCTGAAACATTGCGCCAAGCCATCACCTCGTATAAAGTACAAGCATAAAAACCATGCCCGTCAATACAAATGAAATTTTTCCGATTGTCGACATTCACGGCAACGTCATAGGAAAAGCCACCCGCGGAGAGTGCCACAACGGCAGCAAGATATTGCATCCGGTGGTACATCTACAACTGTTCAACTCACGAGGCGAACTCTACCTTCAAAAGCGCGCCCTGCATAAAGATATCCAGCCCGGGAAATGGGACACAGCCGTCGGCGGACACGTCGACTACGGAGAGAACATACAAACGGCTCTGCGACGGGAAGCCCGGGAGGAGCTGGGCGTCACACACTTTGAGCCGGTTCTCATCGGAAAATACATCTTTGAATCGGAAATAGAAAAGGAGCTGGTGCATACCTTCTTCACCCTTTACGACGGAGAAATACATCCCGACCAAGACGAAGTAGAATATGGCCGCTTCTGGTCGATAAGCGAACTCGAAAAGAACATGGGTGCGGGATTATTTACGCCTAACTTCGAGAATGAATACCGCACGGTACTCCACCGCCTGCTTGTATCTCGTTAAAACAGACATTCTGCACACACATATAAAAAGTGGGGAGCCTCGCTTCACGCAAGGTTCCCCACTCATAAACACTTCTTTACTGAATAAAAAGACTTTTTTAGGAGAACATTCTCACCTCACTTTTACTCTTGGTCGAAAGATTGGTAAAAGCGAAGTTCATTCCTTAATTTTCTTATCTCTTTTTGTAAATCTTCAATCTGAGAAAGCAGATGCTGCACAGCACTTATACCTTCTCGATTTATGGAAAGGTCGTAATAGAGATGTGTATATCGTTCGACTTCGGGCAACTGTGCAACCGGGAAACAACTCGACTCGTCTACGACAGATACATCTATCAGACCGTCTTCGCCCAACATGAAGACAAAATCCGGCTCTATGTGGCAACTTTCACAATAATCTTTTATGATAATGAATTCGTTCAACATGATGATAGGTTTTTAGTGGTTCTGGCACTGCCGTAATTGTTCAAATAGTGTTTTCTCTTTGTCCGAGAGATTCGTAGGTATCGTTACATGGCATGTAACAATAAGATCACCAAAAGTTCCCTCCTCTTTATATACAGGGAAACCTTTTCCTTTCAGACGGACCTTGCTTTCGCTTTGGGTACCGGGTTTTACCTTCATCTTTACCTGTCCGTTCAACGTATTTATGACAACATCGCCACCCAAAACGGCCGTGTACAAGTCGATGTTCAAGTCGGTATACAAGTCGTTTCCTTTCCGTTTGAACTGCGGGTCGTCTTCTACCACAAAGGTTATGTAAAGGTCGCCGGCCGGTGCTCCATCGGCACCTTTCTCACCATGTCCTTTAAGTTTGATAACCTGACCGTTTTCCACACCGGCAGGAACAGTGATACGCAATGTCTCTCCACCTACGGTAAAGGTCTGCTGATGCGTAACGGCTGCCTCACGCAAGGTTAAAGGTAACTCGGCCTGAATATCCTGTCCACGATATTGTGCATGCCGGCCAAATCTCGACGATGCTCCATGTTTTCCAAAGAGCTCTTCGAAAAAGTCCGAAAATCCACTTCCATTTCCGCCAAATCCGCTTGAAAAATGTGCTCCGTCGGTCGAATACCAATAGGTACCGTCTCCACCGGCAGCGCCACGTCCGCCCTGAGAACCATAAGCTTTCTGCCGGGCCTCAAACTCATCGGCGTGTTTCCATTGCTCTCCATAGGTATCATATTTCTTTCGCTTCTCGGGGTCGCCCAATACTTCGTTGGCCTCATTCAACTGCTGGAATTTCTCCTTGGCCGAGGGGTCATTGGGATTCAGATCGGGGTGATATTTGCAAGCCAACTTTCGGTATGCTTTCTTAATATCGTCCTGAGTTGCGTTTTTATCGACGCCTAATATTTTGTAATAATCAATATATGGCATATCGTTTCTGTTTTTTATATTGTATCGATTTTTGTAACCAATAGTGTTATATTCCCTACAAATCCCATGCCGATTGACAATTTGGCAGAAATTCATACCGAGTTTCCAATTCTACTGCCACATTCTGCACAAGGCTTGCTTCCCGGAATGATTTTTCTTCGTATAAACTTATGAAGCTACAAAAAGCGACATTTTGACACCTTTAAAGGTATAAAAAATTTTATATCAAACAGTTCAACAAAATAAAAAATTTTTATGCATAAAGGCATAGCGCAGCTAATGATTCTTTATGAAATCTTTTTATGCTACACTATGCCTTCAAAACATTTCAACGGCATACAATCCCTACTGCCCCACTAACGGCCGTATCGGTCGGGCAGATAAAAGCCAAGATGGGGAGGCTGATTGTAGGCCACATTCTGCCACACAATACCCATGCGATAGACCGGGTCGTGCATAAGGGTAGGTATGCAATACGCAGTGGGAATCGTTGTGGTAAAGAGCACCAGATCCGAGGCGGTCTCCCGATCCCACAAAATCACCTCTTCTCGCCAGTCACCCAATATATCGGCACTTATCGACGGCGTTCTCTTGGAACCATTACAAGAAGATACCGGTTGCAGGTCTCGGAAATCGACACAGGTCTCGCAGTGGTTCTTCTCGATATTCCATTTCGAGATGCGCGTACCGTCAAGGAGTTCGTCGCAAAGATCACCGTCCCAGTAAATTCGGAAATTGACCGGCATGCGTCCGCGGGCAATTACCCGGAAACCGTCAGTTGAATAGATGTTCGACGACGCCAGCGACCAAAACTCAAATCCGCGGTAACGGGGGTCAATATCGGCGGCAATACCTCGTCCGGTATCTTTGTTGTCGTCTTCATGGAAAAGAATCTCTCCCGTGCGGGCATCGCGCACATCGGCTCCTCCACGTTCTTCATGTATCATGAATATTTCCAATCCTGGACGGTCGGGCATCAGGTCGGAAACATGCAAAGCATCGCCGTGACCCCACGACGTGCGATGTAACAATGTGCCGTCGTTATCAAGAACAGCCGCTCCATAAATAATCTCATCACAACCATCACCGTCGACATCGGCTACCGAGAGGCTGTGTGCCCCTTCGCCATAAAGTCCTCGCCCTCTCTTTTCGGAACGATGCAGCCAGCGCAGTTTCAACTGTTGTCCGTCAAAATCGTAGGCTGCCACATAGGCATTGGTATAGTATCCACGGCACATGACCAGGCTGGGTCTCTTCCCGTCGAGCCAGGCCACACAAGCCAGATAACGCTCGCTGCGATTAGCCTTGTTGTCGCCCCACTTTGTGGTAATATCACGACCGGGCTGATAGGGCACGGTCGACAATGCCGCGCCACTCTCCCCATCGAAAACTGTCAGGTATTCAGGTCCGGCCATGATGGTACCTACCACCTCGTCACCCACCGGTGTACGATAATCGGCCTGCGGGTCGTCTCCATTGAGCACGACATACTTTCCGGTACCATCGATGGTTCCGGGAGCTGTCTTACAGGCAACCTCTGAACGGCCGTCGCCGTCGAGGTCATAAACCATAAACTGGGTATAATGGGCTCCGGCGCGAATATTCTTTCCCAGCGCGATACGCCACAACTGTGTGCCGTCCAACTCGTAACAATCGAGATAGACCTCGCCGGTATAGCCACGAAATGCATTGTCGCGGGAGTTACTGGGATCCCAACGCAAAACAATCTCATACTGTCCGTCGCCGTCGACATCGCCTACACTGCAATCGCCGGGAAAGTACCGATACGGTTCTCCGTTGGGACGGTCAAGTTCTCGCCCCCGATTGACCGCATGAAAAGGCGGCGTTATCCCTCCTGCCGGACGGTTGAGATGAATACGCATATAGGGTTGTGCCCACGGGGTAACGGGTCGGGAATTCTCTACCTCCTTGCCGCCACAAAGCGTCCTCACAACATACTGCGATGTTGGAGAGCCCTCCTTGTCGACCCAGTTAGTCACAGACAATGGCTCGGGATTGATTTTCTCGCCATCGCGATACAGGTCGAAAAGTGTACTGTCGCCGTCGGTCGACAAACTGCGCCAACCGATAAAAATCCCCTCCGGAGTCTTTACGGCAACTGTTCCACGGTCGAGTTTTTCCGGGGAAAAAGCCATCGAGGCCACAGAAGGGTACATCAAGATTATGAACGACAAAGCCGCTCTTACAAATTTTCTTTTCATGATACTTTCGCTTTTTGATGGTTTAGACTGCATGAAATAGAAAAGGTTTACTGCACTCCATAAAAAATAATGCAGCAGCCGTTTTTCCCAGGCAAGCCGCAGAGATGCACAACTGTCGCACGCGACAGCTGCCGGCACAACAGTGAAAAAAGATTTCTCTCCGACCACTCGGCTACCTCTGAACAAGAAGCCCGAACATGGAAGAGGCAGAAAGGGCCTGTCGGGAACGACCGGCAGGCCCTGTATTTTGCGACCGCAACACCCGCGCCGTATCAATCGCCCAGCGCTATGTCGTGAGTGGCAATGCGACAGAGGGTCTCGACGAGAAACGTATGTTCGCGCTCCAATACCCGGGCTGCCAAAGTCTCGGGCGTATCGCCCCGCTCAACGGGCACTTCGGCCTGAGCCACAATCTCGCCACGGTCATAATCTTCATCGACACGGTGTATGGTAACGCCCGACACGGCATCGCCGGCCGCAATGACAGCTTCGTGCACGTGAATGCCATACATTCCTTTTCCACCATGACGAGGCAAGAGCGCCGGATGTATGTTGAAGACCCGGCGATGGTATCTTCTCAGCACCTCGACAGGGAGCATGCGCATATAGCCAAGCAACAAAATGAGATCGGCCTCTTTCTCGGCCAAAATATCCAGAAGCTTTTGCGACACGGCCTCCTCACTGCCCTCGGTCTTCAAGCTGATGTGATAGGCCGGTATTCCCGCCATGCGGGCCCGCTCCAAAGCAAATGCGCCCGAATTGTTACTGATGACAGCCTTGACACAAGCCTCTACCCGCCCCTCTTTCACCGCATCGATGACAGCTTGTAAATTGGAACCTCCATGTGATGCAAAAACAACTATATTCATATCTACTCTTATCTCTTACAATATATATGTTATCGCACACCCCTCCCGCAGGGAAGAGGGTACGTCGATGAGCCGCTGGTTGCGACTCCCCCGGAAACGCAAAGATAAGTCTCTTTCGGCTAATATGAAAGGGCCGTCGACCAAAACATCGACATACGCCAGCAATTCCCGAGCCGGCCCACGGTTCAGCAGCGCCTCGAAGCAATATCCCGTGTAGCACCAGATGGTCTTTCGGGCCTCCTCCTTGATGCGCCGTGCCAGAGGGATCAGGGCCGAAGCCTGCAAGAGAGGGTCTCCGCCGGAGAAGGTTACATTCATGTCGGCCTGGCACACGATGTCGAAAAGGTCGTCGACCGAGTAGGGAGTGCCGCTTCTGATGTCCCACGACTGCGGATTGTGACAACCGGCACAACCATTCTCGCAACCGGCCAGGTATATCGAGGTGCGCAACCCCACCCCGTCGACCGATGTTCCCTCTACAATATCAAGCACCGAGAGGGTCGACGACTGCGGATTATCGGTGAACGACGCGGTCATGGAGTTCGGCAAGTTTGGCATGATTCCAACGGTCGGTAGCCCCTACAAGGTAACCGGTAAT
>CAJLYN010000052.1 GCA_905210875.1 uncultured Bacteroides sp.
ACGACGGAACAACCTATCTGCCCAGTTCCATAGAGGCGGCAACAGGCGACACGGTAGCGACGTACAACGGGCGGGCACGTGCCGAGTCTCTGTCTCGTTACCATGAGGCAAATTCGCCTTATTGGGAAGAGCAGAGCGCATTGGCGGCCAACGAAGGATTCGGCCTTTGTCTGGCACAGGCCGGCACCTATCGTTTTACCGGACGGGCCACGGGTGATGAGCCTTTGTATGTTGAGAACAATACCGACAAGACCGTCTCGCTCGTGCAGTACAATCTCACCGAGGTGGAAAGCGACGGAACACCCCGTTTTACCCATAAGGAAAATATGGGCTGGAATCTTTTCGGTCTACCTTATTTGGTGGCTGCCTACGACTTGATCGACATGGATCTTCCCCATCTGCTCTATGGTTACGACGGTCTTACCTATACGACTACCGAGTCGTGGCAGGGCGGTACAGCTCAGTTGGGTGGTGGATACTTCACACAGACGGCTGTTATTGGAGATGGAGAGAAAGAAGAGCTGCTCTTCCCGCAACCTCAGTCGACGAGTCTGATGTCGGCAACAAACACGGGTATGGATCTCTCCTTGCGAATTACCGGAAATGGAGGCTCCGATGAAGCCCGTCTCCGTACGTCCGATTCTCCCCGCGATGCGCTGAGTTACGAGTTGGGCCGTGATGGTGTCAAGTTTATGAGCATGAATAGAAGTGTGCCGCAGATATATGTAACCAATCCCTCGACCGGCACGCGCTTCTCTCTTGCTGCGGCCGTAGACGAGACATCTTCGACTCCCATAGGCGTATATGTGGCCGATAGTGGCTTCTATACCATAGATTTGCCCCGTGAGACGATGACTGATAATTATGATGTAGTGCTCTTGACCGATGTGCATACAGGCCAGACGACCGATCTCAAAGAGTCGTCTTATACCTTCTTTGCCGAAGGTGCCGAAGATGCCGACCGTCGTTTCTCGCTCTCTTTCCGCCGAAAGGAAAGCGCTGAAATCGCTTTGCAGGTGTATCTCCATGAACGCACACTCTATGTCAAGGGACTTCAAGGTGGCGAACGCATTTACCTCTACGACACATCGGGTCATTGCCTGCTCGATGCCCAAAGCCAGGGCTCGCAATACACGACGACAGTCGGGAGCAGTGGCGTATATATCGTCGATGTGGTATCGCCGACCTCTCGTCGTTCATGCAAGGTGGTGTCATTATAAATAAAAATTGAAGTTTTTTACAGGGAGGGCGCTCAATAGATAGGGCAACCCTCCCTGTTTCATGATTCTTTATTTTTTGTCGATGGGCTCGATGGGATAATCGATCAAACATCAACAGCGGTGAAGTTGTTATAAAATTGTCACACGATTGTATCTCCTTAGAAATATACATATCGTTCTTTTGTAGAGCAAAACAGAGAGAATGAAAAACAAGGAGTTCAAGACCATTGTCATGTCCGACATACACCTCGGGTCAAAATGGTCAAAAGCCAAAGAGGCCAATCTTTTTTTGAAAGCCCACACCTGCGAGACGCTTATTCTGTGTGGCGACATTATCGACGGCTGGGAAATACTTCGAGGCAAGAAGCCCAAGTGGAAAAAACGTCATACCCATTTTATCAAGAGGCTGCTCTCGATATTGCCCCATACGCACATTATTTATCTTCGGGGCAACCACGACGATTTTCTCGATCGTATTCTTCCGCTTGAAATTCCCAATTTTACCCTTTGTCGCGATTATATCTACCAGAGTGGCGAACGCCGTTATTATGTGTTGCACGGCGATGTGTTCGATACGATAACCACCCGGTTCAGCTGGCTGGCCAAGGTGGGCGATGTCGGGTATAGCATGTTGATGGGCATAAACCGTATTTACAATCGACGGCGCCGTAAGAAGGGCTTGCCCTACAAGTCGATATCGCAGAAGGTCAAGCAATCGGTCAAGGCATCGGTCTCGTACATCAGTGATTTTGAAGATTCACTGTGCAGCATAGCCCGGCGGAAAAACTGTACCGGAGTTATCTGTGGCCATATTCATCAGGCCGACGACCGTATGATTGGCGATGTGCATTATCTTAACTCGGGCGACTGGGTGGAGTCGATGACCGCATTGGTCGAAGACTTCGACGGAAACTGGTCGATTATGGAATATACAAAAGAGAAAAACTGATGCGTTACCTGTTTATCGTACAAGGAGAGGGGCGGGGTCATCTTACCCAGGCCCTTTCGTTGGCCTCTATATTGCGCCGACAGGGGCATGAGGTCGTAAAAGTCTTGGTGGGTTGCAACCTTCACCGTCAGATACCGGAATTTTTTCTGCGCGAAATCGGCGCACCGGTCGATACCTTTGAAGCCCCGCAGTTCAGTTTCAAAGCCGGTAAGACCCATGTCAATTTGGTGCAGACGGTAGTAGCCAATATGGCTCCGAGGCGTGTCGAGGCCTATGTGCGCAGTATCTGTTTCATACGGACGCAAATCTTGCAGTATCGCCCCGACGAAGTGGTCAATTTCTACGAAATGCTTTCGGGACTGGCCGTGAAATGTTTCCGTCTACCGGTCGATATGGTGGGCGTGGGACATCAATATCTCATGCTGCATCGGGGCTACCGCCAGGCCGCTCGTCGTGGGTTGAGTGCATGGCTGCTCAGGCAGCACGTGCGTATGAGTGCGGTGGGATGTCGGCGATTGCTGGCCTTGTCGTTCTACCCGATGGTCAACGACGATAGTCGGCATATAACCATAGTGCCTCCACTTCTGCGTAAGGAGGTGTTGCAGAACAAGGAGTGTTCGCGAGAAAACTTTATCCTCGGATACATTGTTAATAACGCCTTTTCCGAGCAGATTAGAACATGGAGCCGCGCTCACCCCGACAGAGAGCTGCATGTCTTTTGGGACAACAAAGAGTATCCCGAGACATGGAAAGCCGAAAGAAATCTTACCTTTCACCGTGTAAATGACAAACTTTTCTTATCTTTAATGCGTCGATGCAACGGGTATGTAACGACGGCAGGATTTGAATCGGTGTGCGAAGCCTTGTTTTACGACAAGCCCATGATGCTTATCCCGGCACACATAGAGCAACAAATCAACGCTGCCGATGCTGCCTCCTCTGACATGGCCATTGTCTCTGATAGGTTCGACCTGAGCCGTTTTGTAGAGTACCTTGGTCGGTCTCACTCCAATGAGACATTTTTGTATCGCAAGTGGTTGGACATGAGTGAAACCGCGTTTGTCGACCAGTTAATACACAAACATCATGAACTATAAATTCATAAACCGGGAGATCAGTTGGTTGCAATTCAACGAACGGGTTTTACAGGAAGCCTGTGACCCCAATGTCCCTCTGATGCAGCGATTGCAGTTTCTCGGTATTTTTTCAAACAATCAGGACGAATTTTTCAAGGTGCGGGTTGCCAATATCATGCGGCTTTGCCGTTCCCGTAAAAATTCGGGAAAACTTCTTACCGGCGACTATACGCCCGAGTCTCTCCTTGACGAGTTGAACGAGAAGATAGCCCTGCTTCAAGAGCATTTTTCGGCTACGTATCAGTCGGTGTTGGAACAGATGGAGCGAGAAAACATCTTTGTTGTCAACGAGAAAAACCTAAGTGAGGAGCAGAAGGAGTTTTGTCGAGACTATTATGCCCAAATCATCTCCCCCCGTCTGGTACCGTTGATTATACGCAAATCGGTCAAGTTGCCGTTTCTCCCCGATGGTAACAGTTATCTCGGGGTCAAGATGTCGCACTCGGGCAAGAACTCACCACGCTATGCCATTGTGCGCATACCCACCAGTTCGGCCTGTCCGCGTTTTGTCGTTCTGCCATCGGCCGCAGGCCGCCACGACATTATTTTTACCGACGATATCATACGTCTGATGATAGACCACATCTTCTTCATGTTCTCGTACGACGAAATAGGTGCGTACACGTTCAAGATTATGCGTGATGCCGAGCTTACCTATGACGAAGATGTTTCGAAGAGCCTTTTCGAACGCATCTCCGAAGGAGTATCCAATCGTCGTTACGGCCTACCTATACGCATGATATACGACCGGGATATGCCAGCCGACATGGTCGAAATTCTGGCTGGGAAACTTGGCCTAGACAATGCCGAGATGTTGGCTCCCGGTGAACGCTATCACATGATGAAAGATCTCATGAAGTTCCCCAAGGTGCGCCCCGACCTTCTCTATGCCTCTCAGAAACCCATACAGCACCCCTCCATATCGTTGTTTTCGAGTATTCTCGAAGTCATTGCCCAGCGAGATATTTTCTTGAACTATCCCTATCACACATTTCAGCACTTTATCGATTTCCTGCGTGAAGCGGCCATTGACCCGCGGGTGGAGAGTATCTATATCACTCTGTACCGCACGGCCGAACATTCCAAGGTGATAAACGCTCTGGTCAATGCCGTGAAGAATGGCAAGAAAGTCTATGCCATGCTCGAACTCAAAGCCCGCTTTGACGAAGAACAGAACATGGAGAATACCGACCTGCTGCAACGCGAAGGGGTGAAGATTCTTCACACCATGGAAGATCTTAAAGTGCACAGCAAGGTGGTGCTTGTCGAGCGTCGGGAACGCCGCGGACTCAAACGTTATGCCTATATCGGTACCGGTAATTTCAATGAAAATACTGCCCTGATATATTCCGATTTCGGTCTGTTTACCGCCCACAATGAGATAACGCAAGACGTGTACAATGTGTTCCAATTTCTGTCGAACAGTCATAAGCAGTTTACATTCAAGCATCTGCTGGTATCTCCTTATTATATGCGTCAAGCCTTCTATGACAAAATCGATAATGAAATAAGTCTGGCCCGCAAAGGAGAGAAGGCTTATATTTATGCCAAATGCAACTCTCTTACCGATGTAGGCGTTATAGAAAAACTCTATGAGGCCGACCGTGCCGGTGTCGAGGTGCGTCTCATTGTGCGCGGTGCCTGTTGCCTGTTGCCCCAGGTCGAGGAGATGAGCCGGAATATTCGGGCAATAAGTATTGTAGACAAATATCTCGAACATGCTCGCCTCTATATCTTTGGTAACGGAGGCAATGAATCGATTTATACCGGAAGTGCCGATTGGATGGCCCGAAATCTCGACCGTCGTGTCGAGGTGTGTGTACCCCTCTACGATAAAGCCATTCGTAAAACGGCAAGAGAGGTCTTCGACATACAGTGGCACGACACGGTCAAAGCACGGTTGCTTGATGCTGGCAAGCAGAATACTTATGTGAAGCCTCTGCCGGGAGCGATGCCTCTGCGCAGCCAGACGGCTCTGTACGACTATTACGGGACCTCCTCCAATTACAAGGAATAGCTATTCCAGAGAAATTGTGGGAGAGATAAGAAACACTATAACGAAGAAAATTATGCAGGAAACAAACCGATTTACTTTCGGTGCCATAGACATTGGATCCAATGCCATACGGTTACTCATTGACTATGTCGAGGAGTATCGTACGCCCGAATTCAAGAAAGCCGCTTTTGTGCGGGTCCCCATACGTTTGGGCGAAGATGTTTTTGATAAAGGGTATATCACGACCGAGAAAACGTCGGCCTTGGTTCATGCCATGTCGGCTTTTGCCGCCCTATTCCGCACTTTCGATATCGACGCCTACAAAGCCTATGCGACCAGTGCCATGCGTGAAGCCGCAAACGGTCGTGAGGTGGCCGATACGATAGCCCGGGAATGTGGTATCGATATTGATATTGTTGACGGCAATACCGAGGCCCGCACCATATATGAGGCTGGTGGTCTTGAAAAAGTTCTAGACAAGGCCAAATCTTATTTTTATATCGATGTGGGAGGAGGTTCGACCGAGGTGGTTGTTTATGCCGATAGTCGTGAAGTTGAAGCCCGCTCTTTCCGTTTGGGTACCGTTCGTTATATTAGCGGTGCTGTTTCTTCGACAGAGGAGGAGTTCTTTTCGGCCTGGCTGAAAGAAAAGGCCGACCTCTATCACCCATCGGCCATTATCGGCTCCGGCGGTAATATCAACAAAGCCCACCGTCTGCTCGACAAGAAACCCAAAGATGCGATAAAGGCCAAGGAGCTTTATGCTCTTTACACCCGCCTGTGCAAGATGTCGGTGGCGCAGCGTATGGAGGAGATGGAGCTCAATGCCAACCGGGCCGACGTCATAGTACCCGCTCTCTCCATATTTACGACGGCTTTGCGCATAACAGGGGCTGAGACGGTGGTTGTGCCCAAGTTGGGCCTTGCCGATGGTATCATACGTGAGTTGTACCGTGATTACAAAACGCGAGCCAAGAAGTCATAAATGAGTCAAGGCGGCTTCCAACAAGAAGCCGCCTTGACTATGAATAGCGTGTGAGGTGAGATATTATTTCGTTTTCACTTCAATCTCGGGAGCGATGAGTTTGTACCCTTTCCCGTGAATATTGATGATTTCGATGGAGGGATCGTCTTTAAGGTGCTTGCGCAACTTGGTGATGTAGACGTCCATGCTGCGGGCATTGAAATAGTTGTCGTCAATCCAGATGGTTTTCAAGGCAAAGTTCCTTTCCAGAATTTCATTGACGTGCGCACAGAGGAGGCTCAACAGTTCCGATTCCTTGGTGGTGAGTTTGGTGTTTTTTTCGCCGATGGAGAGAACCTGCTTCTGGGTATCAAACGTGAACTGTCCGATTTTGTACATGGTCACCTCTTTTCCGCGTTTTCCCTTGACCCGACGCAGAATGGCTTCGATGCGGAAAACCAGCTCTTCCATGCTGAACGGTTTGGTGATGTAGTCGTCGGCTCCGATTTTAAATCCTTCGAGAATATCTTCTTTCAGAGACTTGGCTGTCAAGAAAATAATAGGTACTTCGCCATTTACGGTGCGTATTTCCTGGGCCAGTGTAAATCCGTCTTTTTTGGGCATCATCACATCGAGCACGCATAAGTCGTATTTCCCTTTCAAAAAAGCCTTGTAACCGCTCTCTCCGTCGGAGAAAAGGTCGGCAGCATAGCCTTTTGCCTGCAAAAATTCTCTCAGCAGCATACCGAGATTTTCATCGTCTTCGCAAAGTAAGATACGCAACTTTTCTTCCATAATCATTTGTTTTTTAGGGGTAGTGTTATAATAAATGTTGTTCCATGATTCAGTTCGCTCTCGGCTCGTATGGAGCCTTTCAAGTCGGTAACGATTTTGTGTACATAGGCCAGTCCGAGACCGAATCCCTTGACATTATGTACATTACCTGTTGATACACGGTAGAATTTCTCGAAAATCTTTTTCAAGTCTTCCTTTTTGATGCCGATGCCGTTGTCTTGGACCGAGATAACGACCTTGTTACCTTCGATGGCGGTTCTTACCATCAGTTGCAGGGGTACTCCTTCGCGGGCATACTTGACGGCATTGTCGAGCAGGTTGAAGATGACATTGGTAAAGTGCATCTCGTCGACTTCGACCAAGGCGTCTTCGGCGTCGAGTTCGGCGTCGATGGTGCCGCCAAACTGTTCGACTTTGAGTTTGAATGTGCTCAGTACACCGGCAATCAGGTCGTTGATGTCGACGATGGAGAGTTTCATCATCGTTTTCTGCCGTTCAAACATCGACATTTGCAGCACTTTTTCTACCTGGAATCGCAACCGCTTGGTCTCGTCGTTGATGACCGTCGATATGTGGTTGAACATTTCGGGACTTTTCGACACGGCCGGGTCTTTCAGCATTTGTGCGGCCAAAGATATGGTCGATATGGGGGTTTTGAATTCGTGTGTCATATTGTTGACGAAGTCGTTCTTCATCTCGGTCAGTTTCTTTTGTCGGAAAAGTTTGACAATGGTGAAGATGAACGTTATCAGCAATACGAGGGTGAAGGTGAACGAGGGAATACTGAAACGTACCGACGAAAAGATATAATCTTTTTTGGTCGGGAAATAAACTCTCAGCTGGTTCTGCCGTTTCGACGGATCGTTGGGAAAAAGAGTTATTGAATATTTGGTTGCTTTTTCTTCGGCATTGTATTCCGAACTTTTATATACTATCCGGTTTTTCGGGTTGTATATGGCATATTGAAACGGAATGTTCAGTCCGTTGTTACGCAACTCGGCTTTCAGGTAGTTCGACAACTGCTCCGTGTCAACACGTTCCAATATGGGTTGGTTGCTGGCCGTAGCAAGTATGTTGAGTATGACATTTTCGAGTAGCCCTTTTTGGTAGAGATACTGGTTTTTCAGCACCTCCTGCATATCCTTGTAGGTATCGGTAATGGAACTCCCGGTGTTGGCTTTGGGTACAGTTACTTTCTCGGGCAGGGAGAATGTGAATTCTTGAACATTGAGGGTGCTTATCGAACCGTCGGGTGAGACAATAGACCATTGTTGAGTTACCGAGCGGCCGCCCCGTTCGATAGAAAGCAGACGTTTCTGGTTTTCTTCGATGTCTTCGGCAAGGTAACGTTTGGTCTCGTCTTGTTCGAGTTGCGACGATACGGCGTAGAGGCTGCGTTTTACAGCTTCGGAAAATTGCTCGTTGCGCATTTTCACCATATTCTCTATGTAGGTAATCTGCATAAAGAGCAGGCTGGTGAAGGTGAGAGCCATGATGATTGCCAATAGCCAGATCGTGGATTTTTTCATACTCTAATATTTGCCTTTCACGGCGAGCGACTCTTTTTTAGAAATTTTTTTTCTGTTGGAATTTTTAGAAAAGTAGTCGCTTTTTCATTATTTTTACTGATAAACAATCTAAAAGGCCTTTTTGTTTAACAAAACAACTCTCATTTTAGTTAGTCTATCGTTTAACAATTCGGTGCTAAATTAACAAATAACTGTTTAATAACAAAAAGCCGTCTCAAAAAAAGACGGCTTTTGTATTAATTTAACTAATCGGGCTGTTAGGTGTGCTATAAAAGCCCGATAGTCGGGTGGGGTATATTATTCGTCGGTCTGTGTGGCTTCGTACTCTTTGAGCAGTTTCTCCTGGATATCGCCGGGAACGAGTTCGTAGGAGGAGAACTTCATGCTGAACGATGAGCGTCCGCCGGTAATGGAACTCAGGGCCGTTGAGTAGGTCGACATCTCTTTCAACGGAACTTTGGCCATGATTTTTTCAAATCCTTTGACACTCTCCATACCCATGATGATGGCGCGCCGGCCTTGCAGGTCGCTCATGACGTCGCCCATCTTGTCCGACGGCACGAGCACTTCGACATCGTAAACGGGTTCGAGAATCTTCGGTCCGGCGTTTTTGAAGGCTTCGCTGAATGCGTTACGTCCGGCCAGGCGGAACGAGATTTCGTTTGAGTCGACGGGGTGCATCTTTCCATCGTATACGCATACACGCACGTCGCGGGCATACGAGCCGGTGAGCGGGCCTTGTTCCATGCGGTCCATCAGACCTTTGAGTATGGCGGGCAGGAAGCGTGCGTCGATGGCACCACCCACGATACAGTTTACAAATACCAGTTTTCCACCCCAGTCGAGGTCGATGGTCTGTGTGTCGCGCACATTCATCTTGAACTCCTGGTTGCCAAACTTGTAGCTTTCGGGGGCCGGCATTCCTTCATAGTAGGGCTCGATGATGAGGTGTACCTCGCCAAACTGTCCGGCGCCACCCGACTGTTTCTTGTGCCGGTAGTCGGCACGGGCGGCTTTGGTGATGGTTTCGCGATAGGGTATGCGGGGTTCCTGGAATTCAACCATGAGTTTTTCGTTGTTCTCGATGCGCCATTTGAGGGTGCGCAGGTGGAACTCGCCTTGTCCCGAGACGATGGTCTGCTTCAACTCTTTCGACTGTTCGACAATCCATGTCGGGTCTTCTTCGTGCATGCGCACCAGTATCTCGTTCAGTTTTTCGGCATCGGCCTCGTTCACAGGTTTGATGGCCCGTTGTATCTTCGAGTTGGGGAATTTCATCAGGTCGAAGGTGTATTCACAGCCCTTCTCGTTCAGCGTGTTTCCGGTGCGTACATCTTTCAGTTTTACCGTAGCGCCTATGTCGCCGGCCACGAGTTCGTCGACCTTGGTGCGTATTTGTCCGCACACGCAGTTGAGCTGGGCAATGCGTTCCTTGCTGCCGCGGTTCATGTTTTGCAGGTCGTCGCCTTCATGCACTTTGCCCGACATTACCTTGAAGTATGATACCTCGCCGATGTGGGGCTCGACCGTTGTCTTGAAGAAGTAGAGGCTGGTGGGTCCATTGGGATCGGGGGCTACCTCGGTACCGTCGTGCGAGACGGGTTTGGGCATGTCGGTTACGAACGGTACGACGTTACCCAGGAATTCCATCATACGGCGCACGCCCATGTCGCGCAGTGCGCTCACGCAGAATACGGGGAAGATGTCGCGGGTGATGAGACCTTTGCGTATGCCCTCGCGCATTTCGTCTTCGGTGAGAGTGCCCTTGTCGAAGAATTTCTCCATCAGGGCTTCGTCGTTTTCGGCGGCCGCTTCGACCAGTTGTTTGTGCAGTTCGAGGGCTTTTTCCTTCTGGTCGGCGGGTATATCGGTGATGGTCGGGGTACCGCCTTCGGGTCCCCAACTGTACATTTTCATGAGCAGAACATCGATCATGGCATTGAAGTTGGGGCCACAGACGATGGGGTATTGTATCGGCACGACTTTGCTGCCGAAGTCTTCTTTGAGCTGTTCGATGACAGTATCATAATCGGCCTTTTCGCCGTCGAGCTGGTTCATGGCAAAGATGACCGGTTTGTGCATCTCCTCGGTATACCGGAAGATATTCTGTGTACCTACCTCCACGCCGTATTGTGAGTCTATGACAATGACGCTCGTGTCGGTAACATTCATGGCCGTGAGGGCGCTGCCGATGAAGTCGTCGGCTCCCGGACAGTCGATGACATTGAGTTTCTTGTTCAGGAACTCTGCATAAAAAACGGTAGAGAAAACCGAGTATCCATACTCTTTCTCTACCGGGAAATAGTCGGTAACCGTGTTCTGTGCCTCGACAGAACCTCTGCGTTTTATAACCCCACACTCGTAGAGCATGGCCTCAGCGAGTGTGGTCTTTCCCGAACCTTTGCTGCCCAACAGGGCGATGTTTTTGATTTCGTTGGATTGATACACTTTCATGGAATATCAGATTTAAAGGTAAGAAATGTGTTTTTTCGTGTATCGTCGTTTTGCGATAACATTGCGCAAAATAGAAAATAATATCTACAAAAACAATTTGCGCGATGTGTTACAAAACAGTTTTTTAACTTTTTCTTCTTTTGGCTCCGGTCGTGGTATTCCTTATTTTTATTACTTTTACCGTCGTTTTCTTTTATTGATGGCCGGACTTTATCTTCATATTCCTTTTTGTGAACGAAAATGTGCATATTGTGATTTCTTATCTGCACCGGCTGATCTGCCGGTGCGGATTTCTTATATAAAGAAGTTACAGGAAGAGATTGCATATTACGGGGCACAATATGGGGAATATCAGGTGAGCAGTATCTTTTTTGGCGGCGGAACACCGACAATCCTGGAAGGATACCAACTCGCAGCTATACTGGAAACGGTAAAAGAGCATTTTAATATAACAACAGATGCAGAAATTACAGTGGAGTGCAATCCAGGCACATTGACAGCAGGGAAAGCGGAAAAACTGGTGCAGGCGGGATTTAACCGGCTCAGTATGGGACTGCAGTCCGCGGATGACAGAGAATTGCATCTTCTGGGACGAAT
>CAJLYN010000053.1 GCA_905210875.1 uncultured Bacteroides sp.
CATGGCCCAAAGGGCGGTCTTCTTGTATCCGATTTTCACCAGCAGGTTACCGGCGGGTATTCCCATGAAGAGGTAGGCTAGGAAGTTCATCATGTTACCCATCATGCCCAGCACGCCGTTGCCTTCGAACTGGTATCCCCAGATGGTGCCGATGGGGGCGGCCAGGTTGGTTACAAAAGAGATCATCGCAAAGATGAAAAACATCGTAATGATGGCGACGATATTTTTGTTGCTTTTCTTTTCTTGTATCATAACTTTCTTATTTATAAAATTTTTGAGCAGCGGTAAACATTATTGTCGCACCGAGAACTGGTAACGGCAGGTCTGTGTGTAGGTCTCGCCGGGGCGCAGCACCGTCGAGGGGAAGTGGGGCTTGTTGGGGCTGTCGGGAAAGTGTTGGGTCTCGAAGCACACGGCCGTGCGGGCGTTGTAGCGATGACCCTCTTTTCCGGCAAAACCGTTGAGCCAGTTGCCGGTGTAGAGCTGTACGCCGGGTTCAGTGGTATAGACGCTCATGACAATACCCGTCAGGGGAGAGTAGGCCTCGGCCGCCCAGGCATATTCGCCGGGGAAATCTTTGGCCAGCACATAGTTGTGGTCGTATCCGCGGCCGAAGCGCAGTTGTTCGAAGTCGTCGTCGATGCGCAGGCCTATGGCAGTGGGTTGTCTGAAATCCATCGGAGTGCCTTCGACCGGGGCAATCACGCCGGTAGGTACCGACTTGTCGTCCATCGGTGTGAAGAACGGGGCGTTGATGGTAACGATGTGGTTGGTAACTTCGCCGTCGCCGTCGCCGTTGAGGTTGAAGAACGAGTGGTGGGTGGGGTTGCACACCGTAGCCTTGTCGGTCGTAGCCCGGTAGTGTATCTCCATGGCGTTTTCGTTTGTGAGCGAGTAGGTGACCTCTATCTTCAAATTTCCGGGGAAGCCCTCCTCGCCGTCGGGCGACAGATAGGTGAGGTGCAGTGTCTGGGTGTCGCTCTGGCGGGCTTCCCACACGACCTCGTTATATCCCTTGATGCCGCCGTGCAGGGCGCAGTCGGGGTTGTTCGAGGCTATGGTGTATTCTTTCCCGTCTAGGGTGAAGTGGCATTTGCCGATGCGGTTACCGTAGCGACCTATGAGGGCGCCGAGGTATTTCTCGGGCGAGTGCAGGTAGCCGTCGATGGAGCTGTGGCCCAGTACGACGTCGGTCATCTTGCCGGTGCGGTCGGGCACCAGCAGGGAAACGACGATGCCGCCGTAGTTGGTGATGCATATTTCGGCACCGTTGCGATTGGTCAGTCTGAAAAGCGAAACCTTTTTACCGTCGATGACGGTATCAAAGTCGGCGAACGATAGTCCCGACTGTGTTTTTTCGGTCAGATTTATGGCATTCATAATAAGATGTATCGGTTTTATACGCTCCTCTCCCGGTGTAGAAGAACAGCCGTGAGAGGAGTGGGGTATGAGGATAAAATAGAAGTTCGTCTGATTAATGGTTGGCGGCTTCGCGGTATTGGCGAATGAACTGCAACCGTTCGTAGTAGGCTACGTCGGGAATGTTTTTGTAGTTGAGCGCGCCAATGGCTTGTTGGAGCGAAGCAAATCCTTGCTCTTTGAGCCAGCCGGTGAGGAAGTCGAGCATCTTGGCTACGATGGTCTCACCGTTGATGTAGAGGGTGGAGCAGAGTTCGGCGGCCGATGCACCGGCCAGAATCACCTTCACGAGGTCTTCGGGGCTGTGTACGCCGGTCGAGGCGGCCAGCGGCATTTTTACCTGACCCGAGACGATGCCCAACCAGCGCAGGGTGTCGCTCAGTTCGGCCGGTGTGCTGAATGGGTGGCCGGCTACAAGGCGACGGGTATGAATGTCGATGTCGGGTTGCCACGGACGGTTGAAGAGTACGACACCGGCGGCTCCGGCAGCACGCAACTGGTCGACAACCGATACCAGGTTGGAGAGGTTGCGGCTGATTTTCACCGTTACGGGTATGTGTACGGTGGCCTTGACCTTTTGCAATATCTCGACGTGGAGCTTGCCGATGGTGCCGGGGCGGTATTCGGTCGTGGGGTTGATTTTCTGTATGTTCAGTTCGATGGCACTGGCACCGGCTTTTTCTAGGTCGGCGGCAAAGGCCTCCCAACTGCCGTCGTCGTAGCAGTTGATGCTGGCGATGACGGGTATCGATACGGCCTTGCGAGCTTCCCGTATCAAAGTGAGGTATTTCTCCACCTCGTGAGCCTTGACGATGTGTTGGAGGTAGTCATATGCTTCGGGGTAGTCGCTGTCGGAACTGTTGAGCAGATGTTCGCTTTGAGCGGCGAGCTGCTCTTCAAAGAGCGATTTCAGTACGACGGCACCCACACCCGCTTTTTCGAGGGCGATGATTTTTTCGACACTGTCGGTCAGTCCCGAACTGGCTGCGATGATAGGATTCTTCAATTCCAATCCTGCATACTGGGTCTTTAACATGATAATAGGGGTCTTTATGGTTAATAATTTCTTTCTCCAAAAATAAGGGTTCCCACCCGCACCATGGTCGTTCCGCACGTGAGGGCTATGCGATAGTCGTGCGACATGCCCATGGAGATTTCCGAGAACTTCTCGTCGTCGGCAAAATAGTTTGCCTTGATTTCGCCGAAGAAGCGGTGCAAACGTTCAAATTCTTCCCGCACGGTGTTCTCATCGTCGGTGAGGGTGGCCATGCCCATGACGCCGCGCAGGCGCACGTGCGAGAGTGCGCGCCAGGCTCCCGATGCCAGGTAGTCGCGACACTCATCGAGAGAGAAGCCGAATTTGGTCTCTTCCTCGGCGATGTGCAGTTGAAGCAGACAGTCGACGGTGCGGCCGCAGCGGGCGGCACACCGCTCTACCTCGTCGAGCAGGTGCGGGGTGTCGATGCTGTGTATAAGCGAGATGAAGGGAACAATCTGTTTCACCTTGTTGGTTTGCAGATGTCCGATAAAGTGCCATTCGATGTCGGCCGGGAGAGCAGCCTGCTTGGCCACCAGCTCCTGTACCCGGCTCTCGCCGAAGATGCGTTGCCCCGCCTCGTAGGCGGCACGCAGCGAGTCTACGGGGTGGAACTTCGACACCGCGACAAGGGTAACACCCTTGGGAAGGGTCGATTGTACGGCGTGCAGATTTCGAGCTATATCGATTTCCATCGTTCGGCGTTTTTTATTCGGGGGTGGCGGCAGTCGGTACGGCGTCGGCGTCGTAACGGAGCACGTCCATGATGGGAGTTTCGGTTATCGAGGCAATTTCGTAGTCGGCCATGGTGCCTTTCATGCCTTTCAGCAGATTTTCAAGGGCACTCTTGAAATCGGCCGCCTGCACCATCATGTACGAGGCGGTGCGTTTCTCCACGCCGCTTTTCTCGTCGAGCGTGATGAAGTTGACCTTGCATTTGTACCATTTGTCGCCGCTCTCGTCAAAGAAGAGTTCGCTTATCTTCACCCGTTTGATGTTGGCGACGGTAAATTCGCCCGAGATGAAGGGACGCATCTCTTCGAGTATGCGCGACTCGGCTTCGGTGAAAGAGAGTGCGTCGACCATATAGGGCTCGCTCACGCTCTTTTGCAAACCGCCCTCGATTTCTTTATCATATTTAACTTTACATTCGAACCAAGAGTTCATTTTCTTTTCAAAGATTTAGATTATATATCATTTTCTTCCGTCGGCGCATCTGTGCCCGAGGGAGAGTTTTTTAGCATTTCGTTGATGGAACCTATGTAGTCGAGCAGCTCTTCGCGACCTTTTCGGGTCTCCGACGAGGTGATGAACAGGGGAGGCAGCTCTTCCCACTCTTCGAGCAGGCGGGTCTTGTAGGCCTCGACCTTATCACGCAGCACGGTTGTTCCCAGTTTGTCGGCCTTGGTGAAGACCAGGGCAAACGGCACACCGTTTTCGCCCAGCCAAGCCATGAATTCGAGGTCGATTTTCTGCGGCTCGTGGCGGCTGTCGATGAGCACAAAAAGGCAGGTCATCGATTCCCTACCCAGAATATAGCGTTCGATGATGCGGCGAATGTTTTCACGCCCCTCCTTGCCCCGGCGGGCATAGCCGTAGCCGGGCAGGTCGACGATGTACCACGACCCGTCGATGTCGAAATGGTTGATGAGCATGGTCTTGCCCGGTGTCGATGAGGTCATGGCCAGCCCCTTGCGGCCGGTGAGCATGTTGATGAGCGACGACTTGCCAACGTTTGACCGGCCGATGAAGGCATACTCGGGCCGGTCGCCGGCCGGGCACTTGTTTACATCGGTGTTACTGATGACAAATCGGGCTTCTTTTATCTCCATGAGAAGGGTTTTACAGATGACATGACAAATATAAGAAGTTTCTTGATAGATAATCAAAAAAAAGTGCTATTTTTGACTGTCTAAACATCAATACTATGGAAAAAAGGCCGCCTATCACTCCCGAGTCGGCATATAACGACTTGCGATATTTGCAGTTGTTGTCGACCAAGTTCCCGACCATCTCCGATGCGTGTACCGAGATTATCAATCTCGAAGCCATTCTCAATCTGCCCAAGGGGACGGAACATTTCCTGACCGACCTGCACGGCGAGTATGAAGCTTTTATTCATGTGCTGAAAAATGCCTCGGGCTCTGTGCGCCGGAAGGTCGAAGAGATTTTCGGGCAGACCCTCCGCGAAAGTGAGATTAAGGAGCTTTGTACTCTGATTTACTATCCCGAGCAGAAACTGGAACTCATCAAGAAAGAGGAGTATGACATGACCGACTGGTATCGCATCACCATGCACCAGCTCATACGCGTGTGTCAGAACGTTTCGTCGAAGTACACCCGTTCCAAGGTGCGCAAGGCTCTGCCGGCCGAGTTCTCCTACATCTTGCAGGAACTCCTCCACGAGTCGCAGATCGACCCCAACAAGCAGGCCTATGTCAACGGCATCATCTCTACCATCATCTCCACCGGTCGTGCCGATGAATGTATCTGTGCCATCTGCAACCTCATACAGCGGCTGGTCATCGATACCCTGCACATCGTGGGCGACATCTTCGACCGCGGACCCGGCGCCGAGATTATCATGGACAAGCTCTGTGCCTATCACAACGTCGACATACAGTGGGGCAATCACGATATCTTGTGGATGGGAGCGGCCGCCGGCAACGACAGTTGTATGGCCAACGTCATTCGCATGTCGATGCGTTACGGCAATCACGGCACCCTCGAAGACGGTTACGGCATCAACCTCGTGCCGTTGGCCACCTTTGCCATAGAACACTACAAAGACGACCCCTGCACGATTTTCCTCCCCAAGGGGCTGGGCAGTGAATTCAGCGACAAGACCCGCCGCCTTCTTGCCCAGATGCACAAAGCTATCTCCATCATACAATTCAAACTCGAAGGGCAACTCATTCTTTCGCACCCCGATTTTGACATGAACGACCGGCTGTTGCTCGACAAAATCGACTATGCCCGCGGTGTGCTGTTGCTCGACGGGCAGGAATATCCCTTGCGCGACAAGATTTTCCCAACCGTCGACCCGGCCAATCCCTATGCCCTCACACCCGAAGAGGAAGAGCTTGTCAACCGTCTGCACGCCTCCTTTGTCAACAGCGAAAAGCTGCGCAAGCACATGCGCTGCCTCTTCTCCAACGGCAGCATGTATCTCGTGCGCAACAACAACCTCCTCTATCACGCCTCCATACCGCTCAACGAAGACGGCTCGTTCAAGGAGGTTGTCATCGACGGCAAGAAATACAAGGGTAAGTCGCTGCTCGACAAAATCGACCAGATGATACGGCTCGCCTATTATGGCGTAGACTCGCCCGAGAAGCAGTATGCCCTCGATTACATCTGGTATCTCTGGTGCGGAGCCGACGCACCCTCTTTCGGCAAGGACAAGATGGCCACCTTCGAACGCTACTTTGTCGAAGACAAGGCGTTGTGGAAAGAGCACAAATGTCCCTACTATACGCTCTACAACGAGAAATCGGTGTGCGAGATGATATTGAAGGAATTTGGCCTCACCGACCAGTATGCCCATATCATCAACGGCCATATCCCGGTCAAGACCCTCAAAGGCGAAAATCCCGTCAAGGCCGGCGGTAAACTGCTGGTAATCGACGGTGGCTTCTCCAAGGCCTACCAGCCCGAGACAGGTATTGCCGGCTACACGCTCATCTTCCATTCGCGGGGTCTGCAACTGGTGCAGCACGAGCCTTTCGAGTCGACCCAGAAGGCCATCGAAGACGGTATCGACATTATCTCTACCAACATCATTCTCGAACTGAGCCAGCGCCGTATGCGGGTGCGCGACACCGATATAGGAAAAGAGCTCGAAGAGCAGATTTATAACCTCAACAAGTTGCTGGTGGCCTACCGCAACGGATACATCAAGGAAAAACAGTAAAAGCCCGTTCTTTCTCATCGTCATGGATTTTCAACCCTTTGCCTCACCCCTGCTCGAAAACGCCGTCAACGAATTTGCCAAGTTGCCCGGTATCGGCCGCAAGACTGCCTTGCGGCTGGTGCTGCATCTGTTGCGGCAAGACGAGTCGGTGGCCGAAAGTTTCGGAAATGCCGTCATTCGGCTGCGTAAGGAGGTGCACTACTGCAACGTGTGCCACAACATTTCCGACACCGACACCTGTGCCTTCTGTTCCGACCCCTCGCGCGATGCCGCGACGATATGCGTTGTCGAGAACATCAAGGAGGTAATGGTCATTGAGAATACGCGGCAGTACCACGGCCTGTATCACGTCCTGGGCGGAATCATTTCGCCCATGGACGGGATAGGCCCGTCGGACATCGAAATCGAGAGCCTCGTGCGTCGTGTTGCCGCCGGCGGAGTCAGAGAGGTGATACTGGCGCTAAGCCCCACGATGGAGGGCGACACGACCAATTTCTACATCTTTCGCAAGTTGGCTCCCTACCAGGTGAAAGTGTCGATTCTGGCCCGGGGTGTCTCCATCGGCGACGAACTTGAATACACCGATGAGGTAACATTGGGCCGCTCCATCATCAATCGTCTGCCGTTCGACGAAACGTTCCACAGTTGAAATCCGAAGCATGATTACCCTGAGCATTGTCATCGTCAATTACAACGTGTGCGGATTTCTGGAACAGTGTCTGCTCTCGGTCGGCGAGGCCGTCAAGGCGATACCGCACGAGATATTTGTCGTCGACAACGCTTCGACCGACGACTCTCCGCAGTATATTCCCGCCCGTTTCCCGCAGGTGAAATATATCTATAATACCGAGAATATGGGCTTTGCCCGGGCCAATAACCAGGCCATCGGGCTATCGACAGGACGCTACGTGCTGCTGCTCAACCCCGATACGGTGGTGGGCGAATCGGTCCTCTCCGAGGCCTGCCGCTTTCTCGACGAGCACCCCGATGCCGGTGCGCTCGGTGTGAAGATGCTCGACGGCGACGGCCGTTTCCTGCCCGAGTCGAAGCGGGGTTTCCCCTCGCCGTGGGTCTCGTTCTGCAAGATTTTCGGGCTGGCCGGTCTTTTCCCGCGTAGCCCCCGTTTCGGACGCTATCACCTGCGTTATCTCGACGAGAACGAGGTAAACCGTGTCGATGTGCTGTCCGGTGCCTTCATGCTCCTGCGGCGCGACACGCTCGACCGCTGCGGCCTTCTCGACGAGCAGTTTTTCATGTATGGCGAAGACATTGACCTCTCCTACCGCATGACACTCACCCGACAGGCCAATTACTACCTGCCCCTGCGCATCATTCACTACAAGGGCGAGAGCACCAAGACCGAGTCGTTGCGCTATGTGCGCATTTTCTACCAGGCCATGGCCATCTTCCTGCGCAAGCATTATCCCCACTACTCCTTTATGGCCCGTTTCTTCATACGGGCGGCCATCGGCCTGCGGGCTACTATGGCGGCGTTGCGTCGTTTTCTGTTTCCACGCAGGCACCATATCGTCGATGAGACGGCCGGTGAATGGTGTGTTTACAGCCGGGAGCCTGTGGCGGTGGAGCGTATCCTGCACAGCCGTGGCCTGACTCCCGAACTGGTTACGTCCGACCGCGATGCCGTGGCTTCGCTGCTGGCTCGTGCGTCGGGGGTGCGACAGGTAGTCTTCGACCACGCCCTGCTCTCTTACGAAGAGATTATCGCCTGCATGGAGGCGTGGAGCGCTCCCGGCCGGGTGCGTTTTCATATCTACTCGCCCGAAAGCGGAAAAATCGTTTCGCCCCATACGTTGTTTTCATAATCTCTGTCCGTCCATGAAATTTTTGTCAGGAAACCGTTTGCTGCTAAGGGCTGTCGAGCCCGAAGATGTTGCGCTCATATACCGATGGGAAAACGACTCTTCCTCTTGGGGCGACGGCTGTGCGCTCTCGCCCTATTCGCGGTATGCGATACGCACCTATATCGAGGAGAGTCTGCGGCAGGATATTTTCCAGATGCGGCAGTTGCGCTTCATGATTGTCCGTGCTTCGGACAGGGCGGCCGTGGGTATGGTCGACCTTTTCGACTTCGACCCCTACCACCGCCGAGCTGCGGTGGGTATCTATGTCGATGCGGCCTCACGTGGGCAGGGTATAGCCGGTGAAGCACTCAATGTGCTGTGTTGCTATGCTTTCGATTTTTTGCATTTGCATCAGCTCTACGCCCAGGTGGCCGAGTCGAACGGTGCCAGTCTGCACCTCTTTGAGAAGGCCGGCTTCCGGCCGAGCGGACGGCTCGACGAGTGGATTGTGCGAGGCGAGGGGTATGAGTCGGTGGTGGTCTTGCAGCGGCTGGCTACTTGATGAGTTGAATCGCCGATTTTTTATCCTTGCTTTTGCTATGTCTTTTCCCTTTTTCTGAAACAGGAACAGGTTTGTTTCTGGCAGGAATAATGTTGCAAAAAAATCCCGGGGACGGAGCCCCCGGGATAAAAACACAAAGTTAACGAGAATCTATATTACACTTAACACATTATTTATTCTCTTGTGAAGGAGGTACTTGCGGAGTTTTTTTGTCGTTCCTGAAATTCTTGTTTCGCATCAACTCTTGTGAGAAGCGGGCTTCGGCGTCGAATATCTCAACGATTTTCTTGGCGGGCAGTATTTTCAGAAATCGCTCGAAATACTTCTTTTGCAGAATGGCTTCCTGCATCTCCGATTCTATCTTTTTCTCCACGACAGCCCTGTATTCCTTTTCGGAGGCGGGCTCCTTCTGACGCAGTATCCGCTTGATGGCACGAGAGGCATCGTCTTGTACCCGGAACATTTTGGTTTGCAGTTCTTCATATATGGGGAAGAACTCGGCAGCCTCCTTGTCGGTCAGCGCGGCACGTTCCTGCAAGAAACTTCGTTTGTGAGCCTTGAAAATTTCGAGCCGGCAACGGCCTACCTCCCGGCTGGCGGCCCGCATGGCTTTCAGAGAAGAGTTTTCGTCAGGCGATTTCAGCGATTTGCGATACTCCTCTTTGGCCTTGTTGTATTTCTTCTGGGCCTTTTCGAGCATGGCTTCGGCTTCGGAAAGCGTAAGCACTTTCTCTTGGGCCGAGAGCACAAGAGGGCAGGCTGTAAATGTCAGCAACAGAATGAGTGAAAAGATAAAATTACGCATATCCTCAGAGTTAATAGTCGTAGGCGTCGGCGAAATATTCGTAGACGCAGTAATCATCGACACACGAAGCCCAAATGAGCTCGTCGTAGTACTCATTGCTGAAATTTTCTTCGGCTACAATATCGGTCTCGGTCGTTGCCGTTCCCGGAGAAAAGATGCGCACCATCAAAGCGATTCCCGCAAACATGGCGGCCATGTACACCCACGGTTGTATGCGCGACCAGAGAGTTACGGGACGTTCTTTCGGACGTTCTATTTCGGGCAATTGTTCCATGATACGGGAGGTAAACTGCTCGAAGTAGTCCCCGCCGGGCTCGGTAAGTCCGGTCCGCCGGTCAATCTTCTGCCAAATTTCTTTTTTGTTTCCCATACTTATTTGCCTTTATTTTTCGATATTTAGACTACGGTGTCTTGTCAAGGTTTAATCGGCTGATGTTAAATATTCCTCTATTTTTTTGACCGCGTAGTGGTAAGAGGCTTTCAGTGCTCCCACCGACGTGCCGAGAATACGGGAGATGTCTTCGTATTTCATCTCGTCGAAATAGTGCATGTTGAATATGAGCCGCTGTTTCTCTGGCAGACGCAGCACCGCCTCTTGAAGCAGTCGCTGTATTTCGTCGCCGTCGAACCATTCGTCGCTTTCGAGCCGTTCTATCAGGAATGAGTCTTCACCGTCGAGAGGAACGTTGTTTTGCTGGCGCTGGCGGGCCAGGAAGGTGAGCGTCTCATTGACGGCGATGCGGTAGAGCCACGTCGACAGCCGGGCCTCGGCACGGAAGTAGGCGATGTTGGTCCATGCTTTCAGAAAGGTGTTTTGCAGCAGGTCGTCGGCATCGTCGTGCGAGATAACCATTTTACGTATCTGCCAGTAAAGCGATTGGCTGTAATGCCTTACAACCAGTGCAAAAGCCTCCCTGCATCGCTTGGGGTCTTGCAACTGGGCGACTATAATCTCTTCATTATATTCGGGCAACATACGTTTTTCCGGCTTCTTGTTTTTGAGACGGTAAAGATAGAAAGAAATTTTTGTTCTCCTTCTTCTTTTTTGAAAGCGATTTTACCGTTAGACGCGAAGTGTGGGTCGAGGTTTAATGGGCTACAAGCAAAGCCCGGTCTTATGGGCCGGGCTTTGTTTATGTCAACGGGAAAACAGCGGGGATTATCCGTAAACGATTTCTCCGGTTTCGGGGTTGCGGTATTCGTCGAAGCTCTTGTTGTACTGGTCCATGGCGCGCAGACTCATACCCATGCTCGAGAATCCTCCGTCGTGATAAAGGTTCTGCATGGTTACTTTGCGGGTGAGGTCAGAGAACATCACGATGCAGTAGTCGGCACACTCGGCAGCGTTGGCGTTACCCAGGGGCGACATGCGGTTGGCAAAGTCCATCAGGGAGTTCATGCCTTTTACACCGCTACCGGCCGTGGTCATCGTGGGTGATTGCGAAATGGTGTTGATGCGCACGTTCTTTTCACGGCCATAGATGTATCCGAAGCTGCGGGCAATAGATTCCAGCAGGGCTTTGGCATCGGCCATGTCGTTGTATCCGAAGAGGGTGCGTTGTGCAGCCACGTACGACAGGGCGACTACCGAGCCGTATTCGTTGATGGCGTCGAGTTTCTTGGCGGTTTGCAGCATTTTGTGGAACGAGATGGCCGAGATGTCGAGGGTCTTGTCGAGCAGGCTGTAATCGAGGTCGTCGTAGGGGCGTTTTTTACGCACGTTGGGCGACATTCCGATGGAATGCAGTACAAAGTCGATTTTTCCGCCCAGTACTTCGACCGAACGTTTGAACACGTTTTCAAGGTCTTCTACGCTGGTGGCGTCGGCGGGAATCACTTCGGCATGAAGTTTCTCGCTCAGTTCGCTGATTTGACCCATGCGCACGGCAACGGGTGTGTTCGACAAGGTGATGCTGGCACCCTCTTCTACGGCTCTTTCGGCCACTTTCCATGCGATGGACATGTCGTTGAGGGCTCCGAAAATAATGCCTCGTTTTCCTTTCAGTAAATTATTGCTCATACGTTTTGTTTTTTTATCCGGCAGAATGCACAATACAAGGCTTTTTGTGCCGGTTTTTAACAGC
>CAJLYN010000054.1 GCA_905210875.1 uncultured Bacteroides sp.
GCCCGAATGGTCGATACACTCAGCTGCCGCTACCCACAACTACACCTTTATTTGGGGTATGGGCGGTGAAAACCTTGACTATGGAGACCAAGATTTCTACAAATATACCGATTTAAAATAAAACCCTTAAAAACAATAGAATATGGTAAACTTTTCATTGGAAGGAAAAGTTGCTCTTGTAACAGGAGCATCTTATGGTATTGGTTTTGCAATTGCCAGCGGTTTTGCCAAAGCCGGTGCAACCATCGTATTTAACGACATCAAGCAAGAGTTGGTAGATAAAGGCCTTGCTTCTTATCAAGCAGCCGGTATTAAAGCTCACGGATATGTGTGTGACGTTACTAACGAGGAGCAGGTTAATGCTTTTGTTGCCCAAATCGAAAAAGAGATAGGTACAATCGATATTTTGGTAAATAATGCCGGAATTATCAAACGTATCCCGATGATTGAAATGACGGCTGCAGAATTCCGTCAGGTAATAGATGTCGACCTGAACGCTCCCTTTATTGTGGCCAAAGCTGTTATCCCCGGTATGATTAAGAAAGGTCACGGTAAAATCATTAATATCTGTTCGATGATGAGCGAACTCGGTCGCGAAACTGTATCGGCATATGCTGCTGCCAAGGGCGGTCTGAAAATGCTCACCCGTAACATTGCTTCGGAATATGGCGAATACAATATTCAATGTAACGGTATTGGCCCGGGCTACATTGCTACGCCGCAAACCGCGCCCTTGCGTGAACGTCAGGCCGACGGCTCTCGTCACCCCTTCGATGCATTTATCGTAGCCAAAACTCCTGCTGCCCGCTGGGGTACGCCCGAAGACTTGGTAGGTCCGGCCGTATTCTTGGCATCAGAGGCTTCTGACTTTGTAAATGGTCATGTACTCTATGTCGATGGCGGTATATTGGCTTATATCGGAAAACAACCCAAATAAAGACGATGATCATGTTAAAAATGAGAAATCTCTTTTTCGGAGCCTTCGTTGCATTATTGCTTACTTCGTGCGCAAGCAAGGAAGTGAAAGTTTCTGTGGCGAATACTACCGGAATGGAACGTCAAAACGAGATGATAGAGGTATGTATGAAAGACATTGCCTCGAAATTGCAACTCAGCGATACGGCTCAGGTGGTCGTACTCGACGCCATGGGAAAACAATTGCCTTACCAAGTTACCTATGATGGAAAACTTATTTTCCAAGCCTCGGTAGCCCCCAACGGCACTTCGGTCTATACCGTGAAGGAGGGTGTTCCCGAAGCTGTTGAGGTACTTGCCTGCGGTCGTCAGTATCCCGAACGCGTTGACGATATCGCTTGGGAAAACGACCTTACCGCTTATCGTATGTATGGCCCGGCTTTGCAAGCTACTGGCGAACGGGCATTCGGCTATGACGTATGGGTAAAATCGGTAAGAGAACCGGTTGTTGAAGCCCGTTATGCCTCGGAACTCAATCCCGAGACCATGGAGCAGATTGCCAAACTGAAAAAGACCAATCCTCAGGCAGCCGATGAGTTGTATCGCTCGGTATCCTATCACGTCGATCATGGTAATGGCCTCGACTGCTACAAAGTGGGTCCGACGCTGGGTGGCGGTGCAACCGCACTGGTTGTCGATGGCGAAATCATCTATCCCTATTGCTACAAGACCTATGAAATTCTCGACAACGGTCCGTTGCGTTTTACCGTAAAAGCCGTTTACAATCCCGAGAACATCAAAGGAAAAGAAGTGGTAGAGACGCGTGTTATATCGCTTGATGCCGGTTCGCAGCTCAACAAGACGGTGGTTACCTATGACAATCTGGCTGAGCCCACACAAGTTGTTGCCGGTGTGGTACTTCATAACCCGCTCGATGAATGTCGCTATATAGCCAGTGCCGAAAAGGGTTATTTGGCTTATGCCGACCCCACCGACAATGTCAATAATAACAACGGAACCATCTATGTGGGTTGTGTATTTCCTGAGGCTGTAACCGAGGTAAAACCCGTTATGTATCAAGAGCCCGAGAAGACCCAGCTCCGTGGTGGAGCTGATGGACAACTCCTTGCATATATCAACTACACTCCGGGTAGTGAACTGGTTTATTACTGGGGTTCGGGTTGGAGCAAATATGGCTTCGAAACCGATGAAGCATGGAATACCTACATAGAGAATGCCGCTGTTGCCAAGAGAAACCCTTTACAGGTAACTCTTAAATAAGCCGACATTCTTTGTATGACAAGTAAGCGTTCCTGGTCAGTTGTCTGTCCGGGAACGCTTTTTTGTTTAGAAGCCAATATCCTTTATAACGAAACAAATAATTACCTTTGTTCGATATTGTGATGATATTTTGTTAACTTTGTATTCTAAAATATCAACAACGAATAAATATGACAAAATCGATACCGCAGAAACCGAGTAAAAATGCCATACTTTTGATGCACTGTCCCGATCAGTCGGGTATTGTGGCAGTAGTAACCGATTTTATCAACATCAACGGCGGAAACATTCTCTATCTTGACCAGTATGTCGACCGAGAGAATCGTATTTTCTTTATGCGTATAGAGTGGGATTTGAGTCAGTTTATCATACCCGAAGATAAAATTGATGCCTACTTTCATACTCTTTGTGCTCAGAAATACGATATCAACTTCAGTCTCTATTTTAGTGATAGAGTGCCTCGTATGGCTATTTTTGTGTCGAAAATGTCACATTGTCTATACGACCTGTTGGCCCGCTACACAGCTGGTGAGTGGGAAGTAGAGATACCTCTTATCGTGAGCAACCACCCCGATATGGAAATCGCCGCCAAACGATTTGGTATCGATTACAGATATTTCCCCATTACCAAGGAAAACAAGGCCGAGCAGGAAGCAGCCGAGTTGGCTTTGCTGAAAGAATATAACATTGAGTTTATTGTCTTGGCGCGATATATGCAGATTGTCTCACCTGAGTTTATCAGCGAGTATCCCAACCGTATCATTAACATACACCATTCGTTTCTGCCTGCCTTTATTGGCGCCAAGCCTTACCATGCAGCCTTTGAGCGGGGTGTGAAATTGATTGGAGCAACCAGTCATTATGTAACAAGCGATCTCGATGCCGGTCCCATTATTGAGCAGGACATTACCCGCATATCGCACAAAGACCCGGTGGCCAGTCTCATACGTAAAGGCCGTGATTTGGAGAAAATCGTATTGTCTCGCGCTGTGGAAAAACATATCGAAAGAAAAATATTGGTATATCAGAACAAAACCGTTGTCTTCTAACCATGCAGGTAGCAATCGTCAAATACAATGCAGGCAATATCTACTCGGTCGACTGTGCCTTGCGTCGGGTAGGGGTTACCCCCATACTTACCGACGACCAAGAGACGCTCATGGCTGCCGATAAAGTCATATTTCCGGGAGTGGGAGAGGCCGCAACCACTATGGCCTACTTACGGGCTCATGGTTTGGACCGTCTCATTTGCGACTTGAAACAACCCGTGTTGGGTATCTGCATCGGCATGCAACTCATGTGTCGTCACTCTGAAGAGGGTGACGTCGATTGTCTTGGAATATTCAATGATGTCGACGTAAAACGCTTCTGCCCTGAGAATCGGGAACAGAAAGTACCACATATGGGATGGAATACCGTGAGCCGGGTCGACACACAGATGTTCCCTGCTCGGCTTGAAGGACAATATGTTTATTTTGTGCATAGTTATTATGCCCCACTTTCTCGTTATACAACAGCTGTAACCGAATATATACAACCATTCAGTGCGGCATTGCATCGCGACAATTTCTACGCTACACAGTTTCATATAGAAAAGAGTGGTACGATAGGCGAAGAGATATTCAACCACTTTTTATCGCTTTGACCCATGATAGAACTTATTCCCGCCATAGATATCATCGACGGAAAGTGTGTGCGGCTTGCGCAAGGCGACTACACTAGCAAGAAGGTTTACAACGAAAACCCTCTCGAAATAGCCAAGGCTTTTGAGGATAATGGCTTGCGGCGATTGCATGTTGTCGACCTCGACGGCGCAAAGGCTCACCACATAGTCAATTACAAAACCCTTGAAAATCTTGCCACACACACGTCGCTGACCATTGACTTCGGCGGCGGTCTCAAAAGTGACGAAGATCTGAAAATAGCTTTTGATTGTGGAGCTCAGATAGTAACGGGTGGAAGCATTGCCGTAAAGAGCCCGGCAACTTTTGAGGCATGGATTACCCGTTACGGTCCCGAACGCATCATACTCGGAGCTGATGTGAAAGAGAAGAAAATTGCAGTCGGAGGATGGCTTGAAGCCTCGGAATATGATTTGTTTACGTTTGTTGCTGCTTATCAGGAAAAAGGCATTACAAAAGTAATTACTACCGACATTGCCCAAGACGGTATGTTGCAGGGCCCATCGCTCGACCTTTATGTTGAGATGTTGCAGAAATTGCCCGGGATATATCTTATTGCCAGTGGAGGTGTAAGTAACATCGAGGATATAGAATCGCTCGATGAGGCCGGTGTGCAGGGGGTCATTTTCGGGAAAGCCATCTATGAAGGACGTATATCCCTGCATGATTTACGACAATTTTTATACTAACATAATACTATTGAAAATGAAAAACACACTATTGTCACCGCTATTATTTTTACTATTATTGAGTTGCTCCTCCTCTCATGAGCATAGAGATGGTATCGTCTCGGAGGAATTCTTGTATGACCAGGCCGATTTCCCGTCGTGCCATTCAGTAACCCTTGTTGAATTGGAAAACAGAGATTTGCTGGCTACCTATTTCGGGGGTACGTATGAACGTCACCCCGATGTGGAGATACGTTTGCAGCGGAAAACTCCCGGGGGAGAGTGGTCGGCACCTCGTAGTGTGGCTACCGGCATTCAGAATGATACACTGCGTTACCCGACATGGAATCCCGTTATATTTCAGCCTAAGGGTAAAGACCTTATGCTTTATTATAAAGTTGGCCCAAATCCCAGGGAGTGGTGGGGTGAATATATAACATCTTCTGATAATGGTAATACATGGAGTAATCCACATCGTATAAAGTTGCCGTTGCTTGGCCCCATTAAAAATAAACCCATAGAATTGGCCGATGGCACACTGATTGCCGGGTCGAGCGACGAAAGTAACGGCTGGGGCGCACGTTGAACGCAGCACCGACGGAGGAGAAACCTGGGAGTTTATAGGTCCGCTTAACGACGGGAGGGAGACCGCAGCCATACAGCCCACTTTCCTGCAACATGGTGGCGATACATTGCAAATGCTTTGTCGTTCCGACGGCAAGGGTGATAATCAATTCATTGTAGAAACGTGGTCTTATGATGGTGGCAAGACGTGGACTGAGATGACCGATACCGAATTACCCAATAACAATTCGGGTATTGATGCCGTAACGTTGAAAGATGGACGACATCTTCTTATCTATAATCATTCAACCAGAGACCAAAAAAACTTAGGGCACAAGGGACGTGGAGTTATCAATCTGGCTGTCAGTCGTGATGGTCGTAACTGGGAAGCGGCTCTGGTGCTCGATTATTCCAATCGTGAGGGCCAGCAATATTCTTATCCATCGATTATTCAGACTGCCGATGGCTTGGTGCACATTGTCTATACATGGCATCGCAAGCGTATCAAACACGTTGTAGTCGATCCCGATAGCTTGGTAACTTATCCGATTGTCGATGGCGTGTGGCCGGTAGAAAAGATTCCACTTGTCTTGTCTCCAGAAGACGCCTTGTAGGTAATGCCAGTCCTACCCATGAAAGGAAATCCTTTGCAGCGTGATAATGGTATTTCCCTTTCGGAATATGGCAAAACAAAAAAGAAATTGTAATTTTGCCTCAGACTTTGATAAAATTTGATAGAGATGTGGTATTGAAAAATATCAAAATCTTGTCAGAAATATTATAAATAACCTGCCAAAGTTAAGTCTTAGGTAGAAAGAGTATGTTAGCAAAACGAATAATTCCCTGTCTTGACGTAAAAGATGGAAAAACCGTCAAAGGAGTAAATTTTGTCAATTTCAGAGACGCCGGAGATCCCGTAGAATTGGGTCGTGCCTATAGTGAACAAGGTGCCGATGAATTGGTGTATCTTGATATCACGGCATCGTATGAAGGGCGCAAAACATTTACCGACTTGGTGCGTCGTGTGGCTGCTCATGTGAGTATACCCTTTACTGTGGGTGGGGGTATTAACGAGATGAACGATGTAGACCGTCTGTTGAATGCCGGAGCTGATAAGGTATCTATCAACTCGTCGGCCTTGAAAAATCCGGCTCTTATCGAAGAGATTGCAAAGCATTTTGGCTCGCAGGTATGTGTCGTAGCCATAGATGCTTGTCTCGAAGACGGGCATTGGCGTTGCTATCGTAGCGGTGGGCGTATCCCCACCGAAAAAGAACTTTTCTCGTGGGCTCGTGAGGCGCAAGAGCGAGGTGCCGGTGAGATACTCTTTACCAGCATGACCCACGACGGCGTGAAGACCGGATATGCCAATGACGCCCTTGCCCGTTTGCACGACCTGCTCGATATTCCCGTTATTGCCTCGGGCGGTGCCGGAGCCAAAGAACATTTCCGCGATGCTTTTCTTCTCGGAAAGGCTGATGCCGCTTTGGCGGCCAGTGTTTTTCATTTTGGTGAAATTCCCATTCCTGCCTTGAAAGACTATCTCGCAAAAGAAAATATTTGTGTAAGAATATAATACTGAAAAAGATATGAAACTCGATTTTGACAAGATGGGCGGACTTATTCCCGCTATTGTTCAGGACAACTGCACAGGTAAGGTCTTGATGTTGGGGTTTATGAATAAAGAAGCCTATGATAAAACCTTGGAAATAGGTAAAGTAACCTTTTTTAGTCGTACCAAGAACCGCCTGTGGACCAAAGGCGAGGAGAGTGGCCATTTCTTGAATGTTTGCTCTATTCTGGTCGATTGCGATGCCGACACACTTCTGATAAAGGCTAACCCCATGGGTCCGGTATGTCACACGGGTAGTGATACTTGTTTCAATGAGAAAAACGATGCCGATTTTTACTTCATACAGTATCTGCAAGACTTCATCGACCGCCGTAAGGCCGAGATGCCCGACGGCTCTTATACGACGTCGCTTTTTAAGAAAGGAGTAAACCGCATGGCCCAGAAAGTGGGAGAGGAGGCTGTTGAGACGGTCATAGAGGCTACTAACGGTACGCGCGAAGGCTTTATTTACGAGGCCTCCGACCTCATATACCATCTGATAGTGTTGCTTACCTCCAAAGGGCTACGCATGGAAGATTTGGCCAGGGAATTAAAAAAACGCCACAAAGAATAAACTGTCATTATGGAAAGACAACAACTCATAAATTACCATCAAGTGGAAATCTGTCGCAACGAGCAAGTTGTGCTGCAAAAGGCCGATTTTGAGTTGTACAGTGGCGAATTTGTCTATCTTATAGGTCGGGTGGGAAGTGGTAAAAGCACCCTGCTGAAAACCATTTATGCCGAGGTCCCCATACAAAAAGGCGAGGCCACGGTGTTTGACCTGAACATGCGTAAAATACGCCGCCGTTCTATCCCCTCTTTGCGTCGAAGATTGGGCATTGTCTTTCAGGACTTTCAGTTACTTACCGATCGCTCCGTGCAGAAAAATTTGGAATTTGTGTTGCGAGCTACCGGTTGGAAAGACAAAAAAGAGATAGCCGAGCGCATAGAAAACATATTACGTAAGGTAGGTATGGAAAACAAAGCCTACCGTATGCCTCATGAGCTATCGGGTGGTGAACAGCAGCGTATAGTCATAGCTCGGGCTTTACTTAATTCTCCACAGATCATATTGGCCGATGAGCCTACGGGAAACCTCGACCCTCAAACCGGTAAGCAGATTGTCGCGCTCCTGCATGAAATTTGTAATGAAGGAACAGCCGTTGTCATGACTACGCACAATCATTATCTGGTCAAAGAGTTTCCCGGGAGGGTATTACTTTGTAATGAAAAGCAGATAACCGATATAACCGATACCATACCTACAACAAAGTAATGTCTGATTGCGGTTTTTATGATAAATCGTTATATCTTTGCAGTGCTTGATTTAAAACAGAAATAATTAAACATGAAATAAGAGATGAAAGTATTAAAATTCGGTGGAACGTCAGTTGGGTCGGCACAACGCATGAAAAATGTAGCCGGCTTGATATGCGATGGCAATCAGAAAATTGTTGTCCTTTCGGCGATGTCGGGTACAACCAACACGTTGGTGGAAATTTCGGATTACCTTTATAAAAAGAATCCCGATGGCGCTAATGAGGTAATTAATGCTTTGGAGCGGAAATATCAACAGGTTATCAATGAATTATTTGATACAGAAGCCTACAAACAACAGGCCATCGATGCTGTAAAGACCAATTTTGACACCATGCGGTCCTTTACCAAAGACCTCTTCACCATGTTTGAAGAGAAGGTGATACTTGCACAGGGAGAATTGATGTCGACAACAATGATGAATCTTTATCTCAACGAGAGAGGCGTAAAGTCGGTTTTGATACCGGCGCTTGATTATATGCGTATCGACAAGAACGGTGAGCCCGATCCTGCCTATATCAAGAGCAATCTAGAAAAACGCTTGGCCGAATATCCCGACGCACCCATGTATATCACACAAGGGTTTATTTGCCGCAATGCCTATGGTGAGATCGACAATTTGCAACGGGGCGGCAGTGACTATTCTGCCTCGCTCATCGGAGCTGCCATTCAGGCTGAGGAGATACAGATATGGACCGACATCGACGGTATGCACAACAACGACCCCCGATTTGTCGAAGGTACTAAACCTGTGCGTACGCTCAACTTTGAAGAGGCTGCCGAGTTAGCCTATTTCGGAGCGAAGATTCTGCACCCCACCTGCATACTTCCTGCCAAGCTCAACCGCATTCCCGTGCGTCTGCTCAACACGATGGAACCCGAAGCTCCCGGAACAATGATTTGCGGAACCTCCGAATCGGGCCGTATAAAAGCAGTGGCTGCGAAAGATGGTATCACTGCGATTAAAATCAAGTCGGGCCGTATGTTGCTGGCCTATGGTTTCCTGCGCAAGGTATTTGAAATCTTTGAAAGTTATCAGACCGCCATCGATATGGTTACCACCTCGGAGGTGGGTGTGTCGGTGACTATTGACAATACCAAACATCTGACCGAAATACTTGATGACCTTAAAAAATTTGGAACGGTGACCGTCGATGAAAACATGGTTATCATCTGTGTCGTCGGTGACCTGGAATGGAAAAACATCGGTTTTGAGTCGAATGCAATGGCTGCCATGAAAGACATTCCCGTGCGTATGGTTTCATATGGAGGCAGCAACTATAACATTTCTTTCCTGGTAAAGGCCGAAGACAAGCAGCGGGCCTTGCAATCTCTCAGCCGTAATCTTTTTGAATAATAATTCAAACTTCCAAGAGGCGGATTAGAAACTATTCCGCCTTTTTTATCCACATAAAAAATTGCCATATATGCACTTCCCAATAGAGAAATTCAATACGTTAGAGACACCCTTCTATTATTACGATACCGATTTGCTGCGGCAAACCTTGAAAACCATCAATCAGGAGGCCGGACGCTATCCTCAATATCATGTGCATTATGCCGTGAAAGCCAATGCCAATCCCCGCCTGCTATCGATTATACGAGAGAATGGTCTGGGCGCCGATTGTGTGAGCGGTGGCGAGATAAATGCGGCACTTAAAGCCGGTTTTCCCGCCGACAAAATCGTGTTTGCCGGTGTGGGTAAGGCCGATTGGGAAATAAAATTGGGCCTCGAAGCCGGTATCTGCTGTTTCAATGTCGAATCTATACCCGAGTTGGAGAACATCGATCGCCTGGCGGCAGAGATGGGTAAAACGGCGTCGGTTGCCCTGCGCATCAATCCCAATGTCGATGCCCACACTCACCATTACATCACGACCGGGTTGAGTGAAAACAAGTTTGGAATCAGTGTAGAGCATCTGGAAATGGCCCTCGATAGGCTGGCTGCACTTTCGCATGTCAAGCTTATAGGGTTGCATTTCCATATTGGTTCGCAGATTCTCGATATGGATTCGTTCAAGATGCTTTGTAATCGCATCAATGAGATACAGGAAACACTATATCGGCGTATGACCATTGTCGATATCATCAACGTGGGTGGCGGTTTGGGGGTCGACTATCAGTCGCCCGACAAGCAACCCATACCCGACTTTGCGGATTACTTTGCCGTCTTTCACAAACACCTTAAACTGCGCCCCAAGCAACATCTCTTCTTTGAGCTCGGTCGCGCTGTCGTGTGCCAATGCGGCAGCTTGATTACCCGCACTTTGTATGTGAAAGAGGGAGTACAGAAGAAGTTTGTCATTGTTGATGCCGGCATGACCGATCTTATACGTCCCGCCTTGTACCAGGCTTACCACAGTATCGAGAACATCTCTTCACACTTGCCTTCGCAGCAATACGACGTGGTAGGGCCTATCTGTGAATCGTCCGATTGTTTCGGCAAAGTGGTAACTCTGCCCGAGACCTCCCGCGGCGACCTGATAGCTATCCGTTCGGCCGGTGCTTATGGTGAAATCATGGCATCGCAATACAATTGCCGTCGTCTGCCCGGAGCCTATTATTCTGATGATTTAAAATAATAGTATATGATAAGGAAACTCTTCGTTATATGTGTTTTGCTCGCCGGTTTTCTGTCGACCTTGGGAGCACAGGAGAATATATTTGTTCTGAAAGACAGCTATATTTATCCCAAAAAGAAATTCATTGATTCGTTGGCGGTGGCCGATAAGAGTGTGGTGAAGCCTTATGAGACATTTGCCACTTCGACAGCCAGTATTCGCAGCGGACGAGATAAAAATTATCAGGTACGGTTGTCGAAGTTCAAGGGGGGGACATATCCCGGAGACTTCCAGGCCATACAGATATTTCTGGGAAGTCGTTGCCTGCTCGAAGTGACTAACGCCGACGGCTGGACTTCGCTGCCACCCAACGTGCCTTCGACCAATGCCTATTATTTCACGGTGAACATATCGCCCTATTCTACGGCACTCTTCTTCTTCTCGCAGCCTAAGGATAACTATCCGCCCTATCTGACGATACTTGTCATTAAGACAGGAAAGGCACATTTGGTATTCAATCGTCCCTGCGTGTTGCAGTCCATATCGAAAAACTCCTATTCGGTACGACTCGAAATGGACGATTGCTATCCCGTGTATGTTGCTCCGGCTGGAACTGTGAGTGAAGTGGTTGAAGAACAGGCTGTCGCTCAGGTTGAAGAACAGGCTCCGAAACCAGAGGAACAACCTCGGAAAAAGAGAAGATGGCGTCGTCGTGAGAAGGTTGCCGAAGAGCAACCGGCC
>CAJLYN010000055.1 GCA_905210875.1 uncultured Bacteroides sp.
ATCGTTGTTTTCATATCAAAATCAAAATGAATATTTCAATCCTTCGCGAGCCAATATCGTATCGGCAAACTCCTCGCGGGCCTCGGCCAGCAACTTCTCCTCGTCGTTGTAACGAGCCGAGAAGTGGCCTATCATCAGCTGCTTCACATGAGCATTCCGGGCCATAATTCCGGCCTGGCGGGCCGTTGAGTGAAGAGTGCGACGGGCCATGGCAACGGCCTCATCGCCGAAAGTCGCTTCGTGATAGAGCAGGTCGACCCCTTCGATAAGAGGTATGAGTTTCTCATTATATGCGGTATCGGAGCAATAGGCATAACGCACAGGTGGAGCAGCCGGCCGTGTGAGCCGACTGTTGGGAACAACAGTGCCATCGGGTAGGACAAAATCGGCTCCTGCCTTGATTTCGGCCCGCCGATAATGAGGAATCTTGTAATACTCGGCCATGTCGCCCAAGAGATGACGGGGTGCCTCTTTTTCTTCAAAGAGGAATCCGGCCGCCGGGATACGGTGCTTCAAGGGGAGAGTCTTGACAGTGAGAGCATCGTCTTCGTAGATAGTCGACGATGCAAATGGAGAGAAAGGCTCAATGCGCACGTCAAAAGGAAGTTCCTGACAGAAGGTGTCGAACAACGGCGGAAAGATGCGCAAAGCATCGGGTACCGCATGCATGATCACCTCACCGCCACGGTCGAGCAGGCCCAGTGTCGATATAAGTCCGACCAGTCCCAGGCAGTGGTCGCCATGGAGATGCGAAATGAAGATATGTTGCAAGCGCATGAGTTTTAACCCTTGCCGGCGATAGTGCTGCTGGGTTCCCTCACCACAATCGACAAGGAACACACGGTCGCGATGACTTAATGCCTGCGCGCTGGGGTTGTGACGGAGGGGGGGGAATGCCGAGCCGCAACCTAATATCGACAATTCAAAACGGGTCATGGCAGAGTATGGTCTTTTGCGTTTGAACGTACAAAATTAGCAATTCACGGTTGGTATCGCAAATTTAGGAAGTTACGTTTTTATGACACTTTTGGCTGATGAAAAGCGACTATAAAATTACCGGCTTTTATCATATAAAGAAAAAGCGCCGTGCTGCATACAGCACGGCGCTTCGGTGAATATGTTACCTCGGACGATTATTTATTGTTGTCCGATGCAGCGAGTTTTTCTTTCAAAGCAGCGAGTTCTTCGATGTCGCCGAGGGTCGTTTTTTCTACGGGAGCAGAAAGAGCGGCAGTTTCTTCGGCTTTAGCAGCTTTCTTGGCAGCTTTTCTTGCCGATGCCTCTTTCTGTGCTTCGGCTTTGGCTGCATCTTCAAAGATGCGGCTGTGCGAGAGAATTATGCGTTTGGCGTCTTTGTTAAACTCGATTACCTTGAAGTTAAGTTTCTCGTCTACTTGGGCTTGTGTTCCGTCTTCTTTCACCAGGTGTTTGGGGGTAGCAAAACCTTCTACACCATAAGGCAATGCGATAACAGCACCTTTTTCGAGCATCTCAACGATGGTTCCTTCGTGAATCGAACCTACGGTAAATATTGTCTCAAACACGTCCCAAGGATTCTCTTCGAGTTGTTTGTGACCAAGGCTGAGACGACGGTTCTCCTTGTCGATTTCAAGTACTTGCACTTCGATATCGGCACCGATTTGGGTAAATTCAGAGGGGTGTTTGATTTTCTTCGTCCAAGAGAGGTCGGAGATGTGAATAAGGCCCTCAACACCCTCTTCGAGTTCTACAAATACGCCAAAGTTGGTGAAGTTACGTACCTTGGCGTGGTGACGCGAACCAACAGCATATTTGGTCTCGATATTTTCCCAGGGATCGGGTTTGAGTTGTTTGATACCCAACGACATCTTGCGCTCTGCACGGTCGAGGGTAAGAATAACGGCTTCTACCTCATCGCCCACTTTCATGAAATCTTGTGCGCTGCGCAGGTGCTGCGACCACGACATTTCCGATACGTGGATAAGGCCTTCTACGCCCGGAGCGATTTCGACAAATGCACCGTAATCGGCCATGACAGCCACTTTGCCTTTGACTTTGTCGCCCACTTTGAGGTTGGGGTCGAGAGCATCCCAAGGATGCGGGGTGAGTTGTTTCAGACCGAGAGCGATACGTTTCTTTTCGTCATCGAAGTCGAGGATAACGACATTGAGTTTCTGGTCGAGAGAAACAACCTCTTCGGGGTGGCTTACGCGGCCCCAAGAAAGGTCGGTGATGTGGATAAGACCGTCGACACCACCCAAGTCGATGAATACACCGTAAGAGGTGATGTTCTTGACGGTACCTTCGAGTACCTGACCCTTTTCGAGCTTGGCGATGATTTCTTTCTTCTGCTGCTCGAGCTCGGCTTCGATGAGAGCCTTGTGCGAAACAACAACATTTTTGAATTCCTGGTTGATTTTAACCACCTTGAATTCCATGGTTTTGCCGACGAATACATCGTAATCGCGAATGGGTTTGACGTCGATTTGCGAACCGGGCAAGAAAGCCTCGATACCAAATACATCGACAATCATACCGCCTTTGGTGCGGCACTTGATGTAACCCTTGATGACTTCGTCGTTTTCGAGAGCAGCATTCACACGGTCCCACGAGCGGGTTGCACGGGCTTTCTTGTGAGAGAGTACGAGCTGTCCTTTTTTATCTTCTTGATTTTCGATGTATACTTCAACCGTATCACCCACTTTAAGGTCGGGATTGTAACGGAATTCGTTCATCGAAATAACGCCATCGGATTTGTAACCGATGTTTACAACAACTTCGCGTTTGTTGATGGAGATAACGGTTCCTTCGATTACCTCTTTGTCCTTAACGGTGTTGAGCGACTTATCATACGTAGCCACCAACTCTTCGCGGCTTTTCTCGCCGACTACTTCGCCTTTTTCATAGGCATCCCAATCGAAATTATCAATCGGGGTGATTTGTTTTTCTTCCATAATTGTTAAATAATTGATTTTCTTACTAGTAAATTAGACATTATATGGTCTCAAAATCGGGGACAAAGATAGGTTTTTTTTTTGACCCGGCAAATGTATAGTCAAGATTTTCGTCAATTTACAAAAAACCGGGGCAGGCCGTTGCGGCCTGCCCCAGTGCTATGCAGTGGGGATGCGTGTACTACTCCTTGACAAAGCGGTAACGCATCACACGGTTATCCGACTCAGCCACGACAACGTAATGCCCGGCAGGCAACTCGTCAATCGACACTTCGTTCTGTGGCGTTACAATCCGTTTCACCTCGGAACCACTGATATCAAAGATGGAGAGCTGTGCCACAACGCCCGTCAAGTAAAGTTTGCCCTCGGCATAATAAAGCGTAGCCTCATCGCCATCGACCGACGTCAGTCCGGAGTGTGCCACAATGGTAAGGGTTCCCGGGCGATAGACAAACTCGTAGTTGGCAGCATTGCCACCCGAAACCGAGATTTCATAGGTACCGGGCTCGGCGGTATCGGAAACTTCGCAAAGGGCCTGCGGCTGAATATCAAGAGAAGAGGTATCTTCACCCCATACAAAACCACTGTACCGGAGAGTCCACTCAGGCATCGCATCGCCCTGGTCGCAACGTTTGTCTTCGGCGACCACGGTCAGAGGAGCCTTGGCTACCACTAAGTCAATCCACACTTCAGCATCTGAGAAGGTTTCCGTAGCTTTCTGCTTCACCACAAGCAGGGTTGTTCCAGCGCCTTTAATATGTATACGACCGTCGACAATCGTTGCGACCGACTCATTAACGATGGTGTAACTTATCTCTCCCCGACTGTTGTTGGTCGTTACCGCCGGCAGCGCAAACGGCAGCTCGCCATAGACCTTCTCGCCTATCTCGGCTACCGTGAGCTGTGTCTCACTGAAATTGCCAACGGTCAACGTTCCCGAGTAATAGGCTATCTCGTAATTGGCGGCTTCGCCTCCCGTCACGCTTATCAGGTAGGTTCCGACCTGTTCAGTCGTCAGTACTTCGCAACTCAACTCGGGTTGCACGGTAAATACCGTCTCGTCTTCGCCGGCTACAAAGCCTTTGCAGGTGTAGGTCAGTTCGGGCAACTCATCTCCCTGGCGGCACTCCTTGTTATCGGCCGTCACGGTAAGGAGGGCTTTCGATACCACCAGAGGTACGCTGGCCTCGGCCGAGGTGTGGCTATCGGTGGCAGCCTGTTTCACCACAAGTGTAGTCGTGCCGGCGCCCTTGATGTGTATGCGGCCGTCGACGATCGTCGCTACCGACTCATCAACGATGGTGTAGCTTATCTCGCCACGGTTGCTGTTGGTCGTTACAACCGGAAGTGCAAACGGCTGATCGCCGTAGACCTTCTCGCCTATCTCGGCTACCGACAATGCAGTGGTTACCGAACCGATGGTCAGGGTACCATTGGTATAGACAAAGGTATAAAGGTCGGAAACTCCGCCCGAGAGAACGATGGGGAAACTTCCCAAAGAGAGCGTGTCGGCCACACAGGTAGCGACAGGCTTTTGGGTAAGGCTCTCTTCATTATCGCCGGCCACAAAGCCTTCGTAGGAGATGACAAACTCAGGATTGGGTTCTCCGTAGTTGCGGGAGGCATCGTCGACACGCACATACAACGGACGCTTGTTGACGGTAAGGGGCAGGGAGATTTCTTCGGAGGCGGCAAAATTGCCCGAAGCGGCCTGTTTCAGCAGAATATTCGTAACACCGGGGGCAACCACCGTTACCTCGCCGTTCTCGACGGTTGCGACACGTGTATCTTCAACCACATAGTCGACCGGCGACTCGTCGTTGTTGGTCGTTACCACCAACCGGAATGTATCGTCGCCATAAAGTTTCACGGGCACCTCCTCGACTGCCAACTTCGTGGCGGCAGGTTCTACCGACAAGGTTCCGGTGCGGTACGACAACGTATAGTTCTGGGCCGATGCACCACTCACCCGTATATCATAGGTACCGACAGGCGATTCGGTCTGGGCATCACATTCGGCCACGGGGAGCGACGCGAGCGATGTCTCGTCATCGCCGGCCACAAAGCCTTCGTAAGCGAAAGTGAATTCGGGATTTTCCTCGCGATAGAAACGGGTGGTATCGACCGCAGCAATCGTCAGCGGAGCTTTCTCGACCACATAGGTAAAGAAGTTGGAGACACCCTGCGTATAGTTCGACGAGGCGGTCTGCATGGCAATAATCATGGTCTGACCGGCCCGCTTGGGGGTCAACATACCATCTACGACCTCCACCACCGAAGGATCGGAGATGGCATAGATGATTTCGCTTTCGGTATTGTTCGACGAGATATCGAGCCGACAGGGTTCATCGCCGTAAACAGCAGTATCGGGGGTAACAATGGTAATAACCGTCGAGGCCGGATTGATAGTAAGTTGTCCCGGGAGATATTCGATGGTATAATTGGCCGCCTCGGCTCCTTCGGGAGTGATGGTATAGGTACCGACAGGCGACAGCGAATCGGCCTCCCAACGAAGTACGGGCTTCACCGCCAGCGACGAGGTGTCGTCGTCGTAAACAAAACCGGTATAGGAGAACTCTCCTGCGGGATTGGGTTCGCCATAGGGACGCTCGGTATCGACGGCCCGTATCGAGAGCAAGGCTTTCTTCACGACAATCTCTATCGTATCGGAGCCGGCCAGGAAGTTCTCGCTTGTATCCTGAACAGCCACCAGCGATGTCGTTCCCACGCCCACAATTTGGAGTTTATCGTCTTTCACAACAGCCACTCCGGCATCGAGGGTCTTGAAGAGTAACTCCTGCTCGTCGTTGTTCTTCTCCACCTCGGGCAAGGCAAAGGCCGACTGTCCGTAGGTAAGGGTATCGACCCGGGCTATTTCGAGATGCGAAGGCGCGGGGTAAATCGAGAGGGTACCGTCGACATAGGTAAAGTCGTAATTGGCCGCCTCGGCTCCCGAAGCCTTCACGACATAGTCGCCCACCTTGGCATCGGCACCGGCTTCGTGGGTCGCTACCGGCCACACGCCGACAGCCGTAGTATCGTCGTCGTTGACAAAGCCGCTGAACAGGAATGTAAATTCGGGATTCTCCTCACGATAGAGACGCGAGGTGTCGGCTACCGTCACCGTGAGCATCGCCTTGTCGACAGTAAGAGGCACCTCTACGGTATCGGAGGCATGGTAATAGGCCGACTCGTCCTGATAAACCGAGAGAACAGTCTTTCCGGCACCCTTTATAACGACACTTCCCTCGGCAAATGCAGCCACGGCATCGTTGTCGACAAGGGCGTGCAGCTCTCCGTCGGGATTGGTCGAGGTCAGGGCCACCGGCTCGCTGCCGTAGACCACACGAATGGAATCGCCGTTGATAACAGGCGTGAGCTTATCGACCGTCAGCATGGCACCATCGACATAGACCAGTTCGTAATTGTCGGCCACACCACCCGAAAGGGTAATGGGATACTCACCGGGGTCGGAATCGGCCACCGCTGTGGTATGAGCCGTCGGTAACTCACTGAGGGCAGAGAGGGTATCGCCGTTGACAAAACCGCTGTACAGGATTTCAAAAACGGGATTCTCTTCCTTATAAAGACGTATCGTATCGGAAACAGATACCGAGAGAAGGGCTTTTTTCACCACCAGGGCTACCGAGTCGGTAGCAGCGCCGTAATTCTCAGACTCTTGTTGGGATACCTTGATCCATGTCGTTCCGGCCGAGAGGATATGTATCATATCGCCCGAAAGACGAGCCACCGATGTATCGGCCACGGCATAGGCATATTCGCCACCGGCATTCGGCGAAAAGACGGCCGGCAACGCGATGGGTGCGGCACCATAGACCGTCGTGTCGATGGGGGTGATGACAAGGCTGGTCTTCAAAGGCTCAATGGTAAGCTGACCGGGGCGGTATTCGATTTCGTAATTGTCGGCCGCAGCACCCGAAAGGGTAATGGCATAGGTTCCCACACCGGTCTCGGCCGTAGCTTCGGTCGCAACGACCGGTTCGGCGGTGAGTACCTCGGGACCTTCTCCGTTGACAAACCCTTCATACACGATGCGGAACTCGGGGTTCTCCGTACCGTAAAGGCGCGAGGTATCGGCCACGGAGATAATGAGCGGGGCTTTGCCCACGATGAGCTGTATCTGCGTCTCGACAAGTTCGGTAAAATGTTCGGTTGCCGGTTGCGAAACGGTCAGCGTCGTTTCGCCGAGCGCTTTGACCACGATGCGTCCCTCCTCGTCGAGTTCGGCAATGGAGGTGTCTTCTATCGTGCAGACGAGCTTCGACTCGATATTGTTGGTCTCCACCACAAAGGGGGCATCGCCATATACCTTATATATAGGTTCGGTCGACACCTCGGTCAGAGCCTGCGAGATGGTGAGCTTGGCCGGCTCTTCGGCAAATATGAATTCATAACGGTCGGAAGCTCCACCCGAGAGGGTAATATCGTACACGCCAAAATCGGATTCGAGCGTGGCATTGGAAGTTGCCACAGGCTCCTGTTGCAAGACCGAAGCATCGTCGTCGAGCAGGAAGCCTTCGTAGATAAGACGGAAGTCGGGGTCGGGTTTGTGGTAATAGCGGGTGGTATCGGCCACGGAAACATGCAGGGGGGCCTTGGTTACCGTCAGCTTTCCGGGTACGGGAGCAAAGGTGTACCAGGGGTCCTCACCCCCACTGACCGTGAGTTCATAATCGCCGGCAGGCGACGAGGGTACGGCTGTGGTTACCACCTCGGGATCTTGCGCCACCGAAGTATGCTCGCCTATCCAGCCCGAATATTCAAAGATATACTCCTGCGGATTTTCCTGCCCGTACATACGGGAGGTATCGGCGATATGCACCTGCAAAGAATATTTTTCGACCACGGCGGCTTGCTCGGCAGGCAGGAAAACGAAGCCCGACCACTGCGAAGCGACCTTCACCGTATAGGCTCCCGGGAGGATATTGCCCCAGAGCAGTTGGAGTACATCGGCTACCACCGTATCGCGAACAAGTGCCTCGTCTTCGCCATAAAGAGAGACGGTATAGGCATCGGCCTCTTCGACAGCATTCCAGGCGACACGCAGAGAGAATGGTGTCTCACCGGCCGAGGTCTCAATGGTCGAAGGGGGAACCAGCTCCCATGAGCGGGCGGCCAACGTGGCAAAGGGGGTGGCACCGTCGTCGGCCAAGGCACGCACTTTCAAGGTGTAGTTGGTACCGGGAATAAGACCCGACACCTGATAGGTGGTGTCGGCCAGAGTAACATCATCGACCGGCTCGGCACCCTCGGTTTTCTCAACAACGACATTATAGGTAAGGTCTTGACCCACCGACTTCCACGACAGAGAGATATCGGTCTTGCCGGTTACCTGATAAGAAATCTCTTTGGGGGTAGGAACGCAACGGGGGGTAAACGACACCTCTTCCGACGAGAATCCCTTATAGTCGGTGCGCAGCCGGGCCTCATAGGAGAGCGTGGGGTCGAGGTCAACATCGAGCGAAGCCGACGAGCCGGTGAGGTCGGTAACCTCAGCAGCCATATTACCGTCGGCCGTGTAGAAGCGCACACTGTATGTTACGACATCGTCGACGGTACTCCACGACGCAGACACCGGTGTCGACTCAAAGATTGTCTCTACCGTAAAATCCTGGGGAGCGGGTATGTAACTATCGGTCTTGACCAGCCCCGAAGCAAAGCCAGAACTGAGCCCGCCGGGATAGTTGGCACACACACGCACCGAATAGGCGGCGTCGGGGGTGAGGCCTGTCATGGTATAGCCGGGGGTAGAGACTGTCTCTTCGGCCTCGACCTCATTAAGGGCGTTACGCATCTGTATGGTGTAGCTCTCGGCACCGGAGACCGGAGACCAGGTTACGGGCAGCTTGTGGAAAGTAGCCTCACCGGCCTCGATATTGGTCGGGGCGCAAAGGCCCACCACGGCTTGCGTGAAAGATACGATACCGTCGGTAACGGTTATCGTCGCATCGTGCCGGGCCAAATCGGAAGGGGCATAAGTAACGGTAACATCGACCGTCGTAACGGCCTGCTCGGTAACCGTCGCTCCTATCGATGCCGTAAAGGCGGGATTGCTCGACGAAACGGTGAGGGGTGCGGCAGCGTTGGAATAACGCAGCGAGAAACGCTGGGTCTTTACATCGTCGGCACCCGAGCCCGAGGTGAAGCTGGAAAGATTGATGTTTTCGGCCTCGATATATCGCGCGCGCGTTACCTTTACATTGCGGAAGTGTTTGTTGCCGACAGCTCCCGTCTCGGTATACATCTTTATTTTGGTAGCCCGACGGTCGAGCGTATAGGTCAACGACTGCCAATCCTGGGTGAGCATATCCAGCGTGGCAACCCGTATCCACGCCCCGTCTACATACTGGTCGAGATAACAGTTGCTACTGCTTCCCACCCACATAATGGTAGAATATTTTCCTTCAAAGGTCAGGACGCCGGCCTCACCATTGATATCGTACTCAGTCGAAGAGATGGTCGAGAACTCGCGTTCTCCTGCATCGTCGAGTACATAGCTCTCGGCTCGCGCAGGAAGAGAGACACACAGTAACAAACATACTACCAGCGCATACAGTTTTTTCATTATCATAAAGGTTTACTATTTATATGGAAGAAAGCCCCGCTGTAAAAAACTCTTTCGTAAAGCTTTCTTTTATCTAAAAAATTCTGTACAAAATTACTTCATTTACTGTCGTCGCCCTATTTATTCACATCTATTAATAGTATATAAATCTTTTACGTAAGAGAAACTATATCTTAAATCTATTTGACACAAATAATCAATTATCTGTATAGAAGCATAATAGGACAATATTACATATCAATTGATGAACGTTATTTACCTAGGCCAAATTTTAAACAAAAGTTAATACAATTAAATATACAATGCAAAAACTCTATGTATTTCTTATAGTTTTTACGGTTTATTCAAAAAATATAGAAAGGAGAGTGAAAAGATTCATTGCCAGAAAACTTACAAAAGGCTAAACACCCTTATGATATTAAAGAGGCGCGCCATATCTTGGCACGCCTCTTATTCTATAGAGAAATATACCCTACTTTTTACGGGCAGCCTCCATCTCCTCCAACAACTCCTTTGGAGGTTCGGGTAAATCGGGCAGGTCGGCACGCCGGGAAGGCCGCGAAGCATTGATCTCACCTCCGCGTATATAGTTCCGATATTCCAGAGGAGTGAACCCGGTTTTCTTCTTGAAGAGGGAAAAGAAATGCTCGGCCGATTTATAATTGAGCATATATGAAATTTCCTTGACCGAATGCGATGTACGCATGAGCAAATCCTCAGCTTTTTTTATTTTCAACTCTTGAAAATACTTGGCAGGGGCATATCCGGTGTAATCCTTAAAAACTTTTCTAAACCAGCTATACGAGAGATTGAGATTCTCGGCCAACTCTTCGACATCGACATTTTTATATAGATTTTCAATCATGATAATTTTTGAACGTTCAATCTTCTGGCTGATGCTGTCTTCTTCAAAAACACGATTGTTGGAGATGTAGCAGATGAGACCCAGTATGTGCATGACTATGCCCGAAAGATATTGTTGCGAGGCATTTTTTCCACTGTTTGCCACTTCTATGGCCGACTGAAACAACTTAACCAAATCGGCATTAAAGCCGATTTTCAACACGGGGGTATCGGCTGTGATATGTGCTTGACGGAACCATAATTCAGCAACGGGTCCGTTAAATCCTACGTAATACTCGTTCCAACCTACTTTCTCTGCCGGAGAATAAGTGTGCCACTGGCCGGGAAAGAGGCAAAGCAAAGAACCTTTTGTGAGAGACTGCATGGGGGTACGTTCCGATGTAAACGACCCGGCCCCTTTAGTTATATACAACAACTGAAATTCCTGCAATACACGGCCTTTTCCCACATTAAAGAAATAGCCCGACGGGTGGTCTTTAAGCGGATAATGCTCGCCGGCCTTGATACTTTGAAACCCCACAGTATTGACATAAACGCCAAAGTGCATATCGGTCTTAGTGGCGTTGAGATAACTTATCTCATTCTCTAAATCGTTGTAATTCATGTATCAAATGTGTCTCATGTATACTTTCTCTGGTAATTGGCACTTCTATCACCAGCTAGACAAATGTATCAAATATATTCTGAATATTCAAATACGACAGAGAGAAATTTCGATTTTACATGCTTATTATTAAAATTTTAGATAAACTTGACTGCAAATCTTGCAGTCGGCAAAAGAGACAATCATCGGATGAATGGATTAATTCGCAACATAACGCCTCCAAGGAAAGGTCTTTCAGCTCGCTGGTCGTTCCGAAAAGAAGGCCTCATTTCACATAAGAGTGAGCAGAGACAAGATTTCTGCCAAGAACAGAGAAAAATAG
>CAJLYN010000056.1 GCA_905210875.1 uncultured Bacteroides sp.
CCCCCAGCCGATTGGAAAAGTTGGTGCGGGAAATCGACAAATGCATCTCTCTTTTGAACGAATAGACCAGATGCGATGAACGATAAACAAAGTAAACAACGTATAATTGTTACAATAGCCAACCGCTCTTATACACTGTATGTCGAGCGCGAAAAGCTTGCCGAACAGGAACCTCTAGCGCGGAGAGCCGCCGAGTTGATAAATAAAAGAGCGGGACAATATGAGGTGCACTTTGAGAGTTGTGAACATCTCGATTTGCAAGATTTGCTCTCGATGGCCGCTTGGGATATTGCGTATGATTATCTTCGCTTGAAGAGGTCAAACGACGCCGGGCTTTTGGCCGAAGAGTTACGTCGTATCGATACCGAATTAGAAAGCTATTTGCAACAGCTCGGGGCTACCCCCGATGATGGTGTATAACTATACAAAAAACAATACTTTATCCTGCACTGCAACAAGAATCATTCTCTTGATGCGGTGCTTTTTTTTAACCTAAAAACACGAACAGATGGAAATGATGACATTACTGTCGGTCGGAGCCTTGATAGGCATAATTGTGGGAGTTGTCGTGTGTATGATTCTTTACAAGGTGCGTCTCAATGCCCGGTCCCGTTCGATTCTCGATGAGGCCCGAGCCGAAGCTGAAACGATAAAAAGAGACAAGATGCTGGAAGTTAAAGAGAAATTTATCTCCATGAAGGCCGAGCTCGAAAAGCAAATGGCTGTACGTAGCAGTAAAGTACAGTCGGCCGAAGCCAAAGCCCGCCAACGCGAGATGCAACTGAACCAGCAACAGCAAGAGCTTCAACGCAAGAAAACCGAAGTGGAAGCCATACGCACCAGTCTCACCGCTCAGGTGGAAGTTGTGGATAAAAAGAAAGCCGAACTCGAACGCCTGCATAAAGCCGAAATCGAGAAACTGGAACATATTTCGGGTCTCTCGGCCGAAGAGGCCAAAGACCGCCTGGTCGAGTCGCTGAAAGAAGAGGCCAAGACACAAGCCGCCTCGTATATCAATGATATCATGGACGAAGCCCGCATGACGGCCAACAAGGAGGCCAAGAGCATCGTCATCAAGACCATACAGCGCGTTGCCACCGAGACGGCCATAGAAAACTCCGTTACCGTGTTCCACATCGATTCCGACGAGATAAAAGGCCGCATCATCGGTCGCGAAGGCCGCAACATACGCGCCCTCGAAGCCGCCACCGGCATCGAAATCATCGTCGACGACACCCCCGAAGCCATTGTGTTGTCGGGCTTCGATCCCGTGCGTCGTGAGATTGCCCGGCTGGCCCTTCATCAGCTGGTAACCGACGGTCGCATACACCCGGCCCGCATCGAAGAGGTGGTGGCCAAGGTGCGCAAGCAGGTCGAAGAAGAGATTGTCGAGACCGGAAAACGTACTGCCATCGACCTTGGTATCCATGGCCTGCATCCCGAGCTTATCCGTCTGGTCGGCAAGATGAAATACCGCTCGTCCTACGGGCAGAACCTCTTGCAGCACTCGCGCGAGACAGCCAACCTCTGCGCCATCATGGCCTCGGAACTCGGCCTTAACCCCAAGAAAGCCAAACGTGCCGGACTCCTCCACGACATAGGTAAGGTGCCCGACGATGAGCCCGAACTGCCGCACGCCCTGCTGGGAATGAAGCTGGCCGAGAAGTACAAGGAGAAACCCGAAATATGCAACGCCATCGGTGCCCACCACGACGAGACCGAGATGACCAGCCTGCTGGCTCCCATCGTTCAGGTGTGCGACGCCATATCGGGAGCCCGTCCCGGAGCCCGTCGCGAAATCGTCGAAGCCTACATCAAGCGCCTCAACGACCTCGAACAGTTGGCCCTCTCTTATCCCGGCGTGCTCAAAACCTACGCCATACAGGCCGGTCGTGAATTGCGTGTCATCGTGGGAGCCGATAAAATCGACGATTCCGAAATAGAAAACCTCTCGGCCGAAATCGCCAAGCGTATTCAAGATGAGATGACCTATCCCGGACAGGTGAAGATTACCGTCATACGCGAGACCCGTGCCGTAAGTTTTGCCAAGTAAAAAACAGCCAATCACCCATACCCGGGTGTCCGTGCCTTGTACAGGCTACGGACACCCGGCGGGCTTATAGATGAAAACATGGACAGTAAACAACCCGAAAACCCCAATAATACGGCGCCCGAGTCACAGCCCTCGCCCGACGAGTCGGCTATTGTAGTGGCGCAGTGCGGCGGGAAGCTCCATTGCTACGACTGGCTGTCGGATATTCCCGAGTCGCACGACGACACCGAGATGGTAGAGGTACAGTTCAAGAACACCCGCAAGGGATACTATAAAAACTCCGTCCACCTGCGTCTCGAAAAGGGCGACATTGTCGCCGTAGAAGGTAATCCCGGTCACGATATCGGTGTCGTAACCCTTACAGGCCGTCTGGTTCTGTTGCAGATGCGCAAGAATGGTGTGAAGATCGATAATCCCGATCTCAAACGTGTTTACCGTAAGGCCAAGCCCAACGACCTCGAAAAATACCGTGAAGCCAAGGCCCGAGAACACTCCACTATGCTGCGGGCCCGTAAGATAGCCGAGGACCTCCACCTCAACATGAAAATAGGCGATGTCGAATATCAGGGCGACGGCAACAAAGCCATCTTTTATTACATCGCCGACGACCGGGTCGACTTCCGGCAACTCATCAAGGTGCTGGCCGAAGTCTTCCGGGTGCGCATCGAGATGAAACAGATAGGTGCTCGACAGGAGGCCGGACGCATCGGCGGCATCGGCCCCTGCGGTCGGCAGCTCTGCTGCTCGTCGTGGATGAGTAATTTTGTGTCGGTAGCTACCAGTGCCGCCCGTTTTCAAGACATATCGCTCAACCCACAGAAGTTGGCCGGGCAGTGTGCCAAACTCAAATGCTGCCTCAACTTCGAGGTCGACGCCTATGTCGAGGCACAGAAGCGCTTGCCTTCTCGCGAAATACCGCTCGAAACCCTCGAAGGTACCTTCTACCATTTCAAGACCGATATATTCAAGCGACAGATAACCTACTCCTCTTCCAAAGAGGTGGCTGCCAACCTGGTAACCATCGATGCCGGCCGGGCCTTTGAGGTGATAGCCCTCAACAAGCGCGGTGTGAAACCCGAAACCCTCGTTGTCGAGAGCGGAAAAGAACCGGTGCGTAAAGAGTTTGAAGATGTTGTAGGACAAGACAGCGTAACCCGTTTCGACAAGAAAGGACGTCAGAATAATGCTGCCGGAAACCGCAAGAAAAAGAAACGCAACGGAAGTGAGAACACCCCCTCGGCCGAGAACGGCCGTTCCGGTGCTCCCGCAGCCAGTGTAGAGAATACCGCCTCTGCCCCTTCTGCATCGAATACCGAGGCCCAGCCGGCCAGTCAGCAGCGCGAGAAGGCACAGCGTCCCAATGGCAACCGTCGCAACGATAACCGCCGTAACAACAGTCCCCGTCGGACCGACAATCGTCATGGAAACGAGACAAATAACGCCGAGCGCGAACGCGACAACCGTCGTGGCAATGAAAACGTCGAACGTACTGAAAAGGGAAACCGTCGTGTCGGCGAAGGTAATGCAGAACGTGGCGAGCGCGACAATCGCCGCGGAAACGAGGCCGGGCCCGAACGTCAGACACCCCGACCCAAACCCGCGGCCGAGAAATCTTCTGATAATAATGCGTAGGCCTATACTCGCTCTGGTTGTGTGGCTGGGGTTGGCAACAGGTTGCCGGTTTGCCCCCAACGAAGTGCAAAGCTATCGACATATCGACCCGCAGGGTTGGTATGTCGATTCGCTGGTGCAGATAGAGTGCCCTGTGTCCGACACCCTCTCCCTCTACGATATGCAGGTGGGGTTGCGCTATACCGACGACTATGACTATGCCAATCTTTGGCTCTTCATCACTACCGTCTCGCCCGATGGTACACAGCATCTCGATACCCTTAATGCCACCTTGTGCGATGCCTACGGGCGCTGGCTGGGTTCGGGCGTAGGGGTGCAGATGCAGCAGGAAATACCGTTCAAGACTTTGGTGCGTTTCGGTCAACCCGGTGTGTGGCGGGTCGTTATACAGCAGGGCATGCGCGACAGTTGCCTGCCTGGTATTACCGCCGTCGGCCTGAAAATATCTGCCCGGTAGCGATTTCCATACCTCTGTCACTCGAAGTCGCAACGGGCGATTTCCGATTCTTCCTTGCCTCGCTACGCCGTGCCACAAGGCCTTTCTCTCATAAAAGGAACCGTATCAACCCACATAGTGGGAGATACGGTTCCTTTTTTGTGTTATTGCTGTCGGGGTCAGCAGAGACGATTCTGCGTTTACCTTTCAGTCTCCGAAGCCACCTCTGTACGGTTGCGCTGTTTGTCTTTCCATATCTGGTAGCTGTAAGCGATACAAGTGGTGGCGAAGTAGAAAATCGTGAGCCCCCAGAGGTGGAGGAAGGGCCCTTTGACATCTACAATCGACGCCCCTTCGGTGTTCATACGCACAAATCCTTCTACGCCCCATGTCGAGGGTATGAGGCTGCCCACCACCTGCCAAATGACGGGCATACGGTCATAGGGCCAGGTAATGCCGCTGATGAAGAGGAATATCATCGAGGTGAAGACGATGATGAGGAAAACGCTTTCCCTTTCGCGTACAAATACCGACAGGGTCATGCCGAAGAATATCGACGAGAGCAGGAAGGGTGCCATGAAGGCGTAAATCTCCCACTGGCTCCCCAGTTGCGGGTAATCGAAAAACCAAGGAATGATGTGCAGCATGTACATGGTTGTAACGATGTAGAGGCTGTAATAACAGATGGCTTTGCCAAGTACGAGGTGCAGGATATTGTTGCGTATCTTTTCGCGGTATTGGTAGTAGTGCCGCAGTTTACGATGTTCGTAAAATCCGCCGGCCAAGATACCGATGCCGAGAATAAGGCTCTGCTGCATGATGACGATGAGCAGGGCGGGAATTACGAACGAGGCAAATCCGCCGGTGGGGTTGTAGAGGGTAAACGAGAAGGAAGGTATGGGGTCGGTAACCATGTCGATTTGGGCCGGTGTGGCACCCGTGAGGGTGCGGCTTTGCAGTTCCCGACCCATGTCGAGAGAGACGTCGGTGAGGGTAATGAGGAAATTTTTATAGTTGAGCAGCAGACTCATGTCGGAATAGAAGACAACGGGGCTCTGTTCGCCGCGGGCCAGTTTCTTGTCGAAGTCGGCCGGAATTTCCAGTATGCCGAAACAGTCACGCCGGTACATGAGATCTTTCGCTTCGTCGAGGTTGGCGCAGTAAGAGAGCACCTTGGTGTTGGGCGAGGCATCGATGCGGCGACACATCTCCCGGCTCAGTTGTGTGCGGGAGTTGTCGACAACAGCCAGTGGCACGTCGTAGACGGCTTCGGGGTTATAAATGAAGGCGTAGAGCAGCGGGTAGGCAAAAGGCAAGGCAAAGAAGAAGAGCATTGCACCCATGTCGCGGAACACGGCTATATATTCCTTGCGCCAGATGTAGCCTATGTCGGCCAATCCCGTTTTTATCGATTTGAAAAATCCGTTTTCCATTGCAGTGCATTCTTAAAAGTCAGGCCACGTAGATTTGTCTGCGCAGTGCCCGTTTGAGCAATGGCAGAAAGGGCAGAGCCAGCAGTGCATAAATAAAGAGGGCCATATAGTGCATACGGCTGTAATAGAGAGGAACACCGTTGAGCGCCTGGTCGGCATAGATGATGAAGTAATGCCGCAGCGGCAAAATGTCGGTGAGCAGGTGGAAGGTGGGGTACATGGCTTCGGCCGGGAAGGAGATGCCGGCCAGTGAGAACGATACCACACCGAAGAGTCCGCCCATGCTCAGGGCGATGCGCAGAGAGGGAGCGACACACACGAAGAATATGCTCACCCCTTGCAGGGCCATGACAAAAAGCAACATGGCCGCCAGCATGGGCCAGATGCCGTTTTGCAACGGGAAGTGGAAATAACCGTAAAACAGCGACTGGCACAATGCACCCATGATGAAAAAAAGCAACGTCTGTGGCAACAGTTTGCCGGTGACAGCCAGCAGTATGTTGTCGTCGGCCGTTCTTAACCATTCCCGCGAGGTGGCATGTTTGATTTCAGATCCTATGGAAAAGATGGTGGTAAGCAAGATGATGACTCCCAACACTCCCGGAAGAAAGGTGTTGTTGAGGTAGATGGAGTAGCTTATCCACGGATTACCCAAGGGGTGCATGTCGACGGTGATGGGTTGTATTTGCGGTAAGATGTCGCGTTCGTATTCACCTCGGGCCAAGAGCGTCTGTTGCACGGCAGCGGCCAGTGTGGTTGTCGTCTTGAAGCTTCGGAATTCCAATGCTCCTGGTATGAGGAAGGCATCGGTGGTATAGTATGATATTTCGGGCCGGCGGTTGGCCATGAGGTCGGCCTCAAAGGAGGGTGGGATAATGACAAATCCGAAGATGTCGCCCTTCTGCATGGCTTCTCGTGCTTCGGAGAAGTTGGCATATTCGGTGGTTATGGCCAGCGAACTGACCGTCGTAAATTGCCGGGTGAGATTGCGCGACGTGGCCGAGTGGTCGAGGTCTACTACGGCGGTGGGCAACTCCTCGGGCAGACCGTTGGCCATGAGCGAGAGGAAGAATGCGTAGCTTACCAGCGGCGCGACGACGATGGAAAACAGGTAGATGGGGCGTGACACCAATCGGTGCAACTCCCTGACGATAACCTGCCACAAGATTTTGGGACCTGTTGCGAATCTTCCCATGACGAGCACTGTTTTATCGGAGCGGTTTCTTTATCAGGACCGACATACCCGGCCGCAGATTCTCAACCGGTTGAGTAGGTCTGGCTTTAATTTCAAATGTGCGGGCGTCGTAGCTGCCGGTTGCTTTGGTGGCGCGCCATACGGCGTAGGTGCCCATATCTTTGATGAAATAAATTTTGAGCGTGACGGTCTTGTTGCCGAGAGCCGGGATCTGGGCCGTAATCTCTTTCCCCATGGTCAGGTATTGCAGCAACTCTTCGCGCACGTTGAAGGTTACCCACATGTCGTCGAGTTGTAAAACGTTCATGATGGGGGCGCCGGTACCTACCAGTTCGCTTACATGGGGGAATATTTCCGAGATCTCGCCATCGATGGGGGCTGTCAGATAGGAGTCGGCAAGAACCGATTTCACCTGTTCCACACCACCCTGAGCAGCCGTTACCATGGCGGCAGCAGGCTCTTTGTCTTCGCTTTGAGCGCCTTTGCGCACCATCTCGTATTGTGAGCGGGCGGCACTCTCGGTGGCGACCATGGCTTTGTACTGAGCCTCGGCCTCGTCGCGTTTCTGGGCCGAGACGACCCCTTTGAGGTAAAGAGCCTCCATGCGGTTGAATGATTTCTGGGCTATTTCAAGTCCGGCCAGGGCCTGTTGCCACATGTCGTAAGCCGATTGAATGACCTCGCTGCGGGCGCCTTTGTCTACTTTCTCGTTGGTAGCCTTGTAGACATTTTCCATGGCCGTGGCCTGCATGAGTTTGGCTTCGGCATCGGGCGATGAGATGCGCACCAGCGTGTCGCCTTGGTGTACGCGCTGACCCTCTTCGACCCAGTATTCGGCAATGCGGCCCGGGAGTTTTCCCGAGATTCGAATCTGTGTGGCTTCGGCTTGTCCCTGAATAGTCTCGTTTTTCGGTTCGAGCAGGAAGAATCCGATAAGAGCCAGAATGACGATGACGATGATGACGGCGACCAGTCCTATGGTCAAGCCCTTTTCTTTGTCTCTTTTGGGAGTATCCATTGTATGTCGTTTTTTGTTTTACGGGAGGTTCAGTATTTCATTTCGCCCAAAGCCTTGGCCAGGTAGACTTTGCATAGTCGGAGTTCTATCTGGGCATCGATATATTCCGAACGGGCTTTGAGCCAGGCCGTCTGTGCTTCGAGTACATTATCGGTGGTGAGTACCCCTTCTTCAAAGCCGATTTGAGCATTGCGCAGGTTTTCGTCGGCTTTTTCAAGATTCTTGGCCGTCATGCCGGTGCGTTTGGCGGCTTCGTCGATTTTGAAAGTGGCTTGGTTTACCTGCAATTCGATTTTTTCCTTGGCTTCGTCGAGTTCGAGCCGGGCTATGAGGCTCTCCGATTTGGCGGCGCGATATTTATATACGTTGTCGCCCCAGTGGAGCAGGGGGATACGCACCAATACGCCTACGTTGAAGAATCCTTTGAATTCTCTTTCAAAGCCGTTGAAGAGGTTGGGGTTGGAAATCATGTAGTTGCCGGTGAGGGCCACGGTAGGCAGCATGCCCGACAGGGCTATTTTCTGCTTGTTCTGAAAAATTTTACCGGCCAGGGTGAGGCTTTGTATCTCGCTGCGATTGGCAAAGACGCTTTCCATGTCGGGCAGTGTAGTGTGCAGCCCGGCGGTGTGGGTTTCCGGTTCCATTGTTTCATCGGCCAGTGTGTAGGCTTGGTCGATGGGCATGCCGCACATCTGGGCGAGAACCATTTTGGCCAGGCTCAGACCATTGTCGACTTGTGTGAGGGAAATCTGTGCTTCGTTGGATTTCACTGCGACAGTCAGTCCGTCGGACTGGGTGGCGACCCCTTCTTCTATCATGGCCCGTATGTTGTATTGCAGCGAGTCGAGCAGGGCGGCGTAGCTCTCGGCCAGTCGCTTCTTGTGGGTGAGTGAGACGACTTGCCAGTAGAGTTCGTCGACCTGATATACAATCTCTTGTGCGGCTGTGTTTTGTTGGCTTTGGGCCAGCTCCTCGGCATAGCGGGTGATTTTGTTGTAGGCCCGCAGCTTGCCTCCGAGGTAGAGAGGTTGGGTGAGTGAGATGTTGCCTACCCACATGTTCCGGGTGTCGGTGCGGAATTCGTCGACAATCTGTTGCCCGAGGTTGTTGAGCGGGGTGGCCAGGTCGATGTTCCCGAGCGAAGCCAGCAGCTGTCCCAGGGCGGGATTGGTTGCCATGACGGCGGCCATGGATTGTTGCAGGGCCGTTCCCATTTGAGGCAGGGTGCTTTTGAGATTGTCGTTGAGCAGGGATATCTCGCGAGAGTTATAGATATATCCCCCGCTGGCGTCGATGGCAGGCAGATAGGCCGAGAATGCGGCTTTGCGGTTGTTACGGGCCGCATTGATTTTGGCTTCGGCGATACGCAGCTGCTTATTGTTGTGCAAGGCCATCTGCCGGCAGGAATCGAGGGTGAGCGGTTGCTGTGGTCGGGCCGACAGGGCAACGAGCAGGCCGAGAATTCCGATGACGATACGCTTTTTCATTGCTTCTGAGTATTGTTATGTCTTCTTATATACAAATTGGAGGGTATGTTTGTTGGGTGTCGTTCATTATTTTGCATTCCGAAAGAGACCTTGGTGTTTTGGCATATTTTATTTCGGATCAAATAATAGGAAATCGGCACCCGCTTTTCGTACGGGCAAATATAGAAGATTGGTTTGGTTTTTAAAATCCTTTTTATGAAAGAGTTTTTATCTTAAACGGAGATTTTTACTCTTTCGCCCGAATAGAAGATAGTATTCAACCAAATGAACAATGAGCGACTCTCCCCTTTGTCGGCATGAGGCCGAAAGTTTAGTCGTTGAGGGTGAAGGTTTGCTCTCCAAGAAGTAGGGAGTCAGCATAAATATTAACCTGGTAGACTCCTTGTGGAAGGTACTCTTCAACATTCCAGGTAAAGTACATTTTTTCGCTGTTGCCGGTATAGTCGATGATTTGTTGCAGGGAAAAGTCGCACTCTCGACCGTCGACGGAGAAGGTGTTGCTCCTATCTTTGACAAGCGTTGAACCATCGGGCTTTTTAATGCACACGTAAACTTTTTTTTCTCCGTGCGAGGCCATGGCGTTGCGGCCGATGACAAAATTTATTTTCAGACGGGCCACTTTGTCTTTATCGTTGGTTTTTCTGCCGCGTTTGTTTAATGTCCATATTTCTATGTCCGAAGCATCGAGGCGGGCGGCCAAAGAAACTTTCTCGTTCAGTTCGTGGTTGTCTTTCTGTAATTGCGAGGCCTCTTGTGAAACTTTTTGGTAGCGAAGGAGAGCGTCGTCTTTTTCAGCTTTCAGCAATTTGTTTTCTCTATCCAGAGAGTCGATGGCCGACTGATAGATTTTGATGTTGCTGCGTAGATTTTTCAACTCTTCCTGGAGGGAGTCGATGGTGAGGGCATCGATGTTTTTCCGGTTGCGCAACTCTTCGAGCAGACGTTTTACCCGGGCTTTTTCGCGGTCGAGTCGCCAGATGAGGGAGTCATTGCTGAACCGTATGCGATTGCTCTCATATTGTCGGTATTCTTGGAAAATGGCTGTGTATTCCTCTTCCAGTTTTTCCCGTTCTTTCTCTATGTATACTTGTTCCTTGAAGTTTTTTATTTCGGAATGTTGTCGGTAGACGTAAGTCAGGAGCGCAACAATGAATATGACCAGGATGGCACTGATAATAAGCCAAATAATAGAAACCTGTTTTTTCATCCTTCGACCGTTTTTTATGTGACGACAAGCCTTGCCGCAGAGCCATGTCGCGAGGCAACAGCCATTCCCTTACGACTGTTGCCGGGGGTGATGGCTGTCGAAGGCAAAGATAATTACTTCTCTTACATAAAAAAAGGAAGAGACTCTTTTTTCACAAAAATACTTCCCGGGAAAATCTTCGGTAAAATAAATCTCTTTGCCCGGTAATTCCGTTGAAATTATGTTATCTTTGCAGCAATTATCATGAAAAATAAGAGGCTGTGAAAGTGCGCATTCGTTTTTTATCGGTCGGATTACATATCCTTATCATGCTGGCGGTGGCTGTCGTGGCTGTCGTGGCGCTCTATTTTTGGCTCGATCACTATACCCGCCATGGCGAATCGGTCGAAGTGCCCGACGTATGCGGGTTGTATTATCTCGATGCCGATGCCTCGCTGGCCGAGAATGGAATGCGCTCTCTCGTTATCGATTCGATGTATATTGAGTCGAAACCTCGTGGCGTGGTGCTCGACCAGGTGCCTCGCGCCAGCAGTTCGGTGAAAAGCGGTCGCACGATATATCTGACCATTAATGCGTTGAGCCCCAGAAAGGTGACGATGCCCGAGCTCAAAAATCTCTCATACCGTCAGGCCGAGGCAATTGTCAAGGGACTGGGGCTGTCGGCACCACAGATTATTTACTGGAACTCGGAGTATAAAGATTTGGTGCTGAATGTGATGGCCGACGGTCGTCCGGTTGAGGCCGGAGACAAGTTGCCGGTGACGGCCCGCATCGTATTTTCCGTGGGCAATGGTATGATCACACCATTCCCAGAC
>CAJLYN010000057.1 GCA_905210875.1 uncultured Bacteroides sp.
CCTGACCCCCCGAAAGAATTACTCCCACATTGATGGCCGGATACGATTTTTCTTCCTCGCAGGCCTCAAACGACAAAACGGGCATTCCATAAGTATTCGGGAAAAGGGCGGCAATCTCTTCTTGGTCGGCAACCGACTGTGTAGGCTCGCCCTCCTTTATGCGCACAGGACCCGTCAAAGACTTGGGCAACTTGGGCTGATATGCGGCACGAGCCACTTGCAATACACTCTTTTTCATAGATATTCGATTTAAAGATGAGTTAACTTGTATTTCTAAAAAAGTCTTACAAATATGCGTTTTTTTTTATGTATTACCAAATAAATGAAACTCAAATTCTAAAAAAATCAATCACGATTTTTTCTCCTTTTGGAGATATTGTCTGATTGGGAAAAAAAATGTACCTTTGCCCCAATTTCGTCGGGGATGTGACACGCTTCCGGTCAAGAGGAGAAACAGACTTCCGACAGACTATATAATAACAGCAATTCCCGCCGCAAAGTTCTTAGCGCCGAGCTTGAAGATTCAAGACACATTATATTATACATTTAAAAACCAGAGCATTATGATCTATTCACAGGAAGTAGAACACATGTGTGTTGTAAAGAAGGGTCCTAACCATGGTCCCGCTCCTATTCCCGAAGAAGGAAAATGGGTGAAAGCCAAAGAAGTTATAGATATCTCGGGTCTAACCCACGGTGTGGGATGGTGCGCCCCCCAGCAAGGTGCCTGCAAACTGACACTTAATGTAAAAGACGGTGTCATACAAGAAGCATTGGTAGAGACCATCGGTTGCTCGGGTATGACCCACTCGGCCGCCATGGCATCGGAGATTCTCCCCGGTAAGACCATTCTCGAAGCGCTGAACACCGACCTCGTGTGCGACGCCATCAACACCGCCATGCGCGAACTGTTCTTGCAAATCGTTTACGGTCGTTCGCAATCGGCTTTCTCCGAAGGCGGCCTCATGATTGGTGCCGGTCTCGAAGACCTGGGTAAAGGTCTCCGCAGTCAGACGGGTACCCTCTACGGCACTCTCGCCAAAGGTCCCCGTTACCTCGAAATGGCCGAAGGTTACATCAAAACACTCGCCCTCGACAAGAACGACGAAATATGCGGCTACGAATTTGTACACCTGGGCAAATTCATGGACGAAATCAAGAAAGGTACCGATGCCAACGAAGCCCTGAAAAAAGTAACCGGTACCTACGGTCGCTTCTCGAAAGAGGCCGGTGCAGTAAAATACATTGACCCACGTAAAGAATAAGAAGGAGGACAAGACACTATGATAAGAGAAGTGAAATTCGAGAGCCAAGAACGCCGTATCAAACAAATCATCGCTGCTCTCAACGAAAACGGCATCAAAGACATCGAAGAGGCAAATGCCATCTGCGACAAATATGGTCTTGACCCCTACAAAACCTGTGAAGAAACACAGCCCATCTGCTTCGAAAACGCCAAGTGGGCCTACGTTGTAGGTTGCGCCATCGCCTTGAAGAAAGGCTGCAAAAATGCTGCCGAAGCTGCCGAAGCCATCGGTATCGGCCTGCAATCATTCTGCATTCCCGGCTCGGTAGCCGACGACCGTAAAGTAGGTCTCGGCCACGGTAACCTCGCCGCCCGTCTGCTGCGCGAAGAGACCAAATGCTTCGCCTTCCTCGCCGGCCACGAATCGTTCGCTGCCGCCGAAGGTGCCATCAAAATCGCCGCCAAAGCCGACAAAGTGCGTAAAGAGCCCCTGCGCTGCATCTTGAACGGTCTCGGAAAAGACGCCGCCCAGATTATCTCGCGTATCAACGGTTTCACCTATGTACAGACCCAGTTTGACTACTACACCGGTGAACTGAAAATCGTTCGCGAAATCGCCTACTCAGACGGTCCCCGCGCCAAAGTTAAATGCTACGGTGCCGACGACGTACGCGAAGGTGTAGCCATCATGTGGCACGAAGGCGTAGATGTATCCATTACGGGTAACTCGACCAACCCCACCCGCTTCCAACACCCCGTAGCCGGCACTTACAAGAAAGAGTGCATCGAAAAAGGCAAGAAATACTTCTCGGTAGCATCGGGCGGCGGAACGGGTCGTACCCTCCACCCCGACAACATGGCTGCCGGACCTGCCTCTTACGGTATGCCCGACACGATGGGCCGTATGCACAGCGACGCCCAATTCGCCGGTTCGTCATCGGTACCTGCCCACGTAGAGATGATGGGCTTCCTCGGCATCGGCAACAACCCCATGGTAGGTTGCACCGTAGCCTGCGCCGTAGACGTAGCCACCGCTCTCAACAAGTAATATAGAGTACCTCTCTATACGAAAAATCCCCGCGACTTACAGTGTTGCGGGGATTTTTTATATTCATCCATAAAAAACAATCCGTTTTTACAAAAAGAGAGCAAATATGTGTGATTGAATCATAATCATTATTATTTTTGTATGAGAATGACCGTACCGAAATCACCTCAAATAAATCTGACATGAAAACACAAAATCTGTTTTTACTTCTTTTTATAAGCGCCATAGGCTGCATGTGTATACTCACCTCCTGCTCAAAAGAGGAAGACTTGTTCAATCGAATGGGCGACTTGAACGGCGACGGCTCTCCATCTGGAATCAATGGCGAAGTTCCGGAATATCTCCCAAGCGGTACCATCATCAAATGGGACGGTCACTATACCAGCGGCGGCAAACAATATGCCGAGATGAATGCCCAACTGACTATCCTGAACGAGACCGACTGTCTGAGCAACTGGTCGCGCGACTGGGGCACCTATACCTACACCAAGACGGGCAAGAACACCGCTAGGCTGAGTTTCTCGGTGGCCCAGATGCTGTCGAGCAGTGTACGCACATTCCAATACACGACAACGCTCACCTTTACCAGTGGCAACCAGTTTGAGATGACGGGCACTCGATTTGTATACAGCACCATCACCGGCTCAGCCACCGCCGAACTGCACTGCACAGGCTCCATCAACTGAGAATCCCGGCCGTATGTTTCTGACGCAGACCCGAAAGTAAAAAAACTCTTTTCTGCGTGGTCTAACGCCATTCTACCAACTACACCATTTATCCTCATATTATGGAATATTACATTTTAATCGACGGAAAGACCGAAGGGCCGTTCAGCCTCAAAAAGTTGAAAGAGATGCCCGTTACTCCTCAAACAAAAGTCTGGCGACAGGGCATGCCCGAATGGGTGCCGGCCGAAGAAGTGGGTGAGTTGAATTTCCTGTTTGGCACACCGCCTCCCGCCCCCACTACCGATAACAGTAATGGCCAAGCCAATTCTACCACAGTGAAAATAGCGCCCCGCACTTGGCTGGTCGAGTCTATCTTGATAACGGTACTCTGCTGCCTGCCGTTCGGTATTGTAGGCATCGTCTATGCCAGCAAAGTAAGTTCTTTGTTAAAATTAGGAAAATACGATGAAGCCATGGTTGCAAGTAAAGAGGCTGGGAAGTGGGTGAAGATAGGTTTCTTTACGGGCCTCATCGGCATTATCCTGTACCTTATTATCGTTTACTTCTTCATATCCGTATCCGATCCCTCCGACTTATCATACATCAATGTATAGATGCGCAATAAAAACAAGGCACATCGCAGGAGCGCTGCTCGTCCTTGCGATGTGTCTTGTTTTTTATATTCTTGACCCGAACGAATGCCGACTCTTTCCGCGCTGCCCGTTTCTCACACTCACCGGGTGGGAGTGTCCCGGCTGTGGCAGCCAACGGGCCCTTCACAGCCTGCTGCATCTGCACTTTACCGATGCCCTGCGCTACAACGCACTGCTGGTACTCTCCATTCCATACATCGGGTTACTCCTCTGGGCCGAAGCCTTCCGCACCCGACGGCCCGGCCTCTACCTGCGCGTACACAAGCCGATATATGTCTGGGGCTACCTCGTTGCAGTCATTCTCTGGGGCGTGGCACGCAACTTTTTCCCAAACTTCTAAGTGAAACGCAAAAAGATCCCCGTCATCAAAGTGAAGAAAAAAAGTCAATCGGCTGTCGATACAACAGCCGATTGACTTTTTATACCGTTTCGGAGCGACAGTAAATCACTGTTTCCGATAAATATATTTTCTTACTCCGGGAGAAGCGTGCCGCTTTCGCGGAACGGTTCACGACACATAGGCCGCATAGCGGGCCATAAAACGGCGGAAAGCCGGCCATCGCATCAACCCCTGCTCAAAGAGCAGGATTCCCACTACGGCACAAAGTATGCCCAGCAATACGTCGATAAGATAGTGATGACCCGAATAAACGGCCGTGAACCATATACCCAGCATGATGATGCCAAAGAGGGCAATGAGCCATTTCTTGCAGCGGCCCATTACGGCATAGGCAAAGGCCACAGGCATATAGGCCGAATGCAACGAAGGCAGCGCAGCAAAGACATTGGCATTACGCCCATACATGGGAGCAAACACCTCCATGCCCACCAAGGCATCGAAGCGGCCCAGCCCCGCCACATTTCCGGGTGTACCAAGAACCGGTTCGAAACCATACTCCATGACATACCACGGCGGTGCCGCCGGGTGAATATAGTATCCGGCAAATCCGATGAGATTGACCAGCAGAAACACCAGCGAGAAACGCAAAGCCAACTCGCGGCGCCCCCGGATAAAGAGGAAGAGGGCAAAAAGTACAGGCACCGGCACCCAACAGAGGTAGAACAGGCCCGCAAAAAAGTCGGCCACGGCGGCGTGATGGGTATGGAAAAACTCGCAAAGCGTTATTCTCGCCCCATCGATATTGATACCGAAGAGGGTCTTTTCGGCCGTATAAAGTCCGGCCACATCGATGTCGTTGACCTTATAGTTGGGCCACACCCGCATCCAGTCGTACGAAACGGCAAAGACGACAAACGGCAGCAAGGTCATGAGCAGTTTGCGGGTATAGGCCGAGGCAAAAAACAGGACACCGATGAGCAGAGCCATCGCGACGTGTTCGGGTCGCAAACCGATAAACAGGGCCGTCAGCAACAAAAACAGCAGCAAGGCCATCACCGCCAGGAGCGCCTCTCGCCGTGTAGGGGGAAGGTAGGTCATGGCATTACTTTTGGGCAGACAACAATCGGTAACAGTGTGCCACCCGCACAAAGGCGGTAACGTTGGCCAAGAGGGCAATCACCGCCAGCGGCACTGTGAGAATGAGTATGGGGTCGAAAGCTCGGCAGTCGCCAAACACGCCGCAGAAAATTGCCCCCAGGCTGGTGAGTACCACCCGCTCGGGGCGTTGCATGAGTCCCACCTTACATTCCAGGCCCAACCCTTCGGCCCGCGCCCGCACATAGCTCACCATGATAGAGCCGATGAGAGCGACAAAGGCTACGATGGCCCACACGACATATCCTTGCAGGATAAGATAGAAGAATATACCGAAAAGTGTAAACAGTTCGCTGTACCGGTCGAGCACCGAGTCATAGAAGGCACCGAAGCGCGACACCATGTTTCCCATGCGGGCCACCCGGCCGTCGAGCATATCAAAAAGACCGGCAAAGAGCACCACACCGCCCCCTACGCCGACATAAAAAAACGAGGCTTCTCGCTCCATATAACCGGCATAGATAAACACCGCCGCGGCAACGATGTTAAGTACAAGACCAGTTGTGGTAATGATGTTGGGGGTGATTCCCACTTTTATCATTCCCTTCACCAGCGGATTGATAATCCGATAGATAAGCTGTTGCAGATAATCGCGATAATGCATAGCAGAAATTCTATTGTGTATGTTTTTAATGTTTATATGATGATATGAATCGGTCGAAGCGACAGTCGCGGTAGACAAATTTTCGCTGCAACTGATAGTTCCAGAAAAACGAGACAAGAAGTGCCACAATGATTTTCGGGAGCAGGAAGAGATTCACCGAGACACAGACGTTGAGCCGATCGACCCAAGCCATGCGCATCATGCCTTCGGTAAAGAGATAAGTACCACCGGTATTAAGGAATATGCTGCCCCCCCACACCATCAGGTATTTGAGAGCGATATGACTCTTCGACGACGACACGGAGAAGACCCACTTGTAATTGATGCAGCAATTGACAACACCCCCCATCAGCGCACCAAGGAAGGTGGCCGACACATAATAGAGCCCGCAAAGATTGACTAGAAAGAGTGTGGTGGCAAAATCGGCCGCACTGGCTATCTGTGCCGAACACATGGCCTTGAAAAATAATATGAACGAACGTCGCGACATTTTTTTATCCTATCAAAAAGCGAGCTGCACCGAGCAACACCGCGCTGTAAACTCCGGCCAGTATATCGTCCATCATAATGCCGACACCGCCCCCAAAACGTTCCATGCGACGTACGCCGAGAGGCTTGACTATATCGAAAAAGCGAAAAAGCACAAAGGCTGCCAGCACATACCACCACCCGCCGTCGGGGACGACAAGCAGGGGTATCCACACGCCCACCATCTCGTCGATGACGACACGTGAAGGGTCTTCGCCCCAGTAATGCTCCATCACTCCGCTCGTATAGATACCCAGCCCCGTAAAAAGAAGGACTAGAAAAGCCAGCAACACCTGCAACAAGACAAACGGCAGGAGAAAAGAACCGCCCACCCAAAGGAGTACGGCCAAAAGGGCTCCTGCCGTACCGGGCGCCACGGGAGAGAATCCCGACCCGAACCCGGTGGCTATCAATAGAGAGAAAAACGGAATCTTCTGTGCCGACATCGTTTATGTGTATTTGGGGAAATCGCGCAAATGTAATGAATATGTTCCATTTTGCCAAGCATGATGGCAGCGATTCGATTTATCGCAATAGCCGCTTTTATATCTATTCTGTCGCCTGATAGCAGAGGTTGATGCAGTCTTGCACTATCGGGAGTAGCGACGGGGGTAACGCAGCCAGATGGCCAGCAGGGCGCACAGTCCCAACAAAACCGGATAATAGAGGTAACGGATTATCGCCAGTGGCGACAACTGTGTGAGACCGGCCGCAATGAGCAGCTGCGCTCCATAGGGAATGAGACCCTGCACCGCGCAAGAGAAGGTATCGAGTATGCTGGCCGTCTTACGGGCATCGAGACCGAAACGACGGGTTATGTCGCGTGCTATCGAACCGGTGGTAATGATGGCGATGGTGTTGTTGGCCGTGCAGAGATTGGCCAGGGAGACAAGCGCCGCAATACTCAACTCGGCCCACCTTTTACTCGACACGCGAGCCGTGAGACGAGCAATGATATAGTCCATACCTCCGTTGAAGCGTATCAGTTCGAGCATGCCGCCGGCCAACAATGTAACAATAATCAGTTCACCCATGCCGGTAATGCCCTCTCCCATGGCCGAGAGGCAGCCGAATATGTCGTAGCCGCCGGTAAAAACGCCAATCACAGCCGAGGCAAAGAGCCCCAGCATCAGTACCAGCATCACATGCACACCGGCCAGTGCCGTGAGCAAAACGACAATATAAGGAACAACCTTCAACCACTCCACCGGCGCCGACGGGGCGGGAATATCAAGACTGAAACCCACCACGGTATAATATACGACCAAAAACAGAGCGGCCGGGAAGACAATGAGAATATTCACTCTGAACTTGTCTTTCATCTCACACATCTGGGTACGGGTGGCAGCGATGGTGGTGTCGGATATAAACGAGAGATTATCGCCGAAAAAGGCGCCCCCTACGACAATGGCCGTGACATAAGGCAAGGCGATACCGGTCTTGTCGGCCAGCCCGGCAGCCACCGGCACAAGAGCCACAATCGTTCCCACCGATGTTCCCACCGAGAGGGAAATAAAGCACGAAGCCACAAACAGCCCCACCAGCAGGAAATGGTCGGGCAAAAGCCACAGCGTAAGATTGACCGTAGCGTCAATGGCCCCCATAGCCTTGGCCGACTGGGCAAAAGCTCCGGCCAGGATAAAAATCCAAACCATCAGGAGAATATTCTTATCGGCCGCACCTTCGGAAAAGCGGGCTATGCGATCGGCCAACGGTAACCCATCGGTAAGAGCCACCGCTACCATCGAGGCAATGATGAAGGCCACGGTAATGGGTACGGCATAAAAGTCATTGACCCATATCGAGGCCAACAGATAGACGCTCAGAAAGACAAACAGCGGTATCAACGCCCTGATTCCGGAGCGCCGCGGCGAGAGATTCTCCATAAGAATCGACAGAGATTAATGTTTCACCTCATTTTTCAACGGTCGGCCGGCCTCAAAGTCTGCAATGTTCTGCAAGGTCGTCTCGGCAATATTATGCACGGCCTCCCGGGTGAAGAATGCCTGATGAGAAGTAACGATGACATTGTTGAAAGAGAGCAGTCGGGCCAACACATCGTCGTCGATGATACGGTCGGACTTGTCTTCATAGAAATAGGCGCTCTCTTCTTCGTAGACATCAAGGCCGGCATAGCCTATCTTCTTGCTCTTCAACCCGTTAATAAGAGCATGAGTATGAATGAGTTTTCCTCGCCCGGTATTGATGAGCATCACCCCCTGTTTCATCTGGGAGATGGCTTCGTCGTTAATCATGTAACGTGTCTCATCGGTAAGCGGGCAGTGCAACGATATAATATCGGAACGGCGATAAATATCTTCAAGAGTAGTGTATTCGACATGATAAGTTGCCGCAAACTCATGATCGGGATAAATATCATAGGCCAGAATATGCATGCCGAAGCCATTCAACAATTGAATCAGTACCTTGGCAATCTTACCCGTTCCGATGATGCCGATGGTCTTCTCGTGCATGTCAAACCCCATAAGGCCGTGCAGCGAGAAATTTCCATCACGGGTGCGCCAGGTAGCACGCGGTATGCGACGGTTGAGCGCCAGCATCAGTGCCAACGTATATTCAGCGACGGCATAGGGCGAATAGGCCGGGACTCTGACTACCGGCAGACGCCCTTCGGCCGCAGTCAAATCTACATTGTTGTATCCGGCACAGCGCAACGCCAGCAGTTTGACGCCATTCTCGACCAATGCATTTATTACATTGGCATCGGCCACATCGTTTACAAAGATACATACGGCATCAAAGCCGTGGGTCAACATCACATTGTTGGGATTGAGATGTCCCTTGAAATAGACAATCTCGAAGCCAAAGCGCTCATTCATCTTGTTGAAAGAGTCTTCATCATAAGGCTTTGTGTCGAAAAAAGCAATCCGGAATGCCATAATCGTTTTTTTTAGGTTATAAGATATATAACGGCGGTAAAGATACATTTTTTCTGTACGAAGTGGCATATATGCCTTCGATTTTTTGGGATGGAGAAAAAGACGGAAAGATGCTTGACAAAGGCCTGGAAACGAAAATTTCGTTTTTCCCTTTTCGCAACTCTCGGCTTTCACTATCTTTGTTACACGAAGATAGGAGGCGGCTCGGCATAGTCAATCTGAAAACTCTGTTTTCACTTGCCCCTGCTCTCACCTTTCGCTATCTTTGTCAAAGACCTTATCTATATTTAACGAAATGACCATGAAAAAAGTTCTTCTATCGGTCCCATTACTATGCCTCATCGGCATTGGGCTTTTGATGACCACCTCTACCCGGGCTGCTGTGGCTCCTCGGCAAAACACAACGGCAGCAATCCGACTCATTCCGGCACCCCACTCCGAAGAGGTACCGCCCGACACGCATCTGACCCTCGAATTTGACTATCCCGTGCAGGTCAACCGGCAAGGCATGATACGCATCTTCGAGGCCGAGACCGGACGGCTGGTCGACTCACTCGACCTCTCCATTCCGGCCGGTCCTGCCCAGCCCGACATGATACGCAAACAGAAGGCCACCTACTCGTCGGTACCGTACGACTACGATTCGCACGGCAAACGTATTACCAATGCCAACACACGCCCCGGCACCCCTTCGGGCACCGCACGGCAAGACACGACAGGACCGTATCAGCTAACCATCATCGGCGGATTCTCCGACGGATTTCATTTCTACCCTGTCATCGTCGACGGCTGCCGGGCCACCATCTACCCCCACCACAACCTGTTGGAATACGACAAGAGCTACTATGTTACCATCGACAAGGAGGTCTTCGATCTCTCTTTGGGAGAGTTTGCCGGCATCTACGACGACCAGACATGGCGCTTCACTACCCGTCGTCACGCCCCAGAGGTCGGACGGCGGCTTCTCTCGGTGAATCACGACGGCAGCGGCGACTTCTGCACCGTACAGGGGGCCATGGACTTCATTCCCGAATTCAGCGACGAGCGATGGACTGTGCTTATTGCCAACGGCGATTATGAGGAGTTGGTCTACTTCCGCAACAAGCAGAACGTACTCCTGCGGGGTGAAAACCGCGACAGCGTACTCATACACTATGCCAACAACGAAACCTTCAACCCCCACCCCATCAACGTGAAGACCAACGAATGGCCGGGCACGTTTCCCTCCCGCCGGGCCGCCTTTGCCGCCGACAACTGCTACGATATGCGGTTTGAGAACCTGACCATACAGACCGACTTGCAGGGGCAGGCCGAGGGGCTCCTGCTCATGGGAGCCCGCAACTACCTGCGTAATGTGCGAATAGTAGGGTCGGGCGACGCCCTGCAAGTCAATGGCTCGGTCTATCTCGAACACTGCATCGTCGACGGTGGCGGCGACATGGTGCTGGGTCGCGGCCCCGCCTTCTTCAAGGCGTGTACGCTGCAAGGGCCCGGTCCTTTCATGTGGATACGCAACACCGAAGCCAACCACGGCAACATCTTTGTCGACTGCCGCTTCATCGGCTCGCACCCACGCTCGGTACTGGCCCGCTCACCGCTGAACCGTCAGCCCGACGGATACCCTTATGCCGAAGCCGTGCTGATAAACTGCACGCTCGAAAACATCGCCCCCGAAGGGTGGGGCCCGATAGAAGGGTCGGCCCATCATGTACGATTCTACGAATACAACAGCCGCGACAAGGCCGGTAATCCCATCGACGTTAGCCGCCGCCACCCGCGTTCACGCCAACTGACATGGCCGGCCGACTCGGCCCTCATCGAGATGTACCGCAACCCCGCCCGCATACTCGACTGGAATCCGGTGTGGTAATTCTACGACTGACCACGGTAACCAACAGACCGTGAATGAAAATCCGCCGTAGGGGAACTGCCACGCCGCCCCCTTACGGGCCATTACTTCTCGGCTTTCTCATCATTGTTCTTGGAGGAACCGCATCGTTGCACCTCCCTGCGAAAAGCCGTCCAAAACGACAAACACAAAAAAACCCGTGTATGCGTGGGCATACACGGGTTTTTATTTACGCTATATCAATTCGCGATTATTTCACTTCCTA
>CAJLYN010000058.1 GCA_905210875.1 uncultured Bacteroides sp.
GTGACCGAAACCCGTATGTAACGGTTTTGGGTGAAAAAGATTCGGCCGAACGCCGCATCAATTTGGCACAGTCGTTCAACGGTCTCGGTTGGATATGCGGACCTCTGGTAGGTGGCTATTTCCTTTTTGCAGGGGAAGATTCAGGAGGGAATATTTCAATGCCCTACGCCATCATCGGCATTTTGGCTCTACTCGTTGCCTTGGTATTTTCGCGGGTGAAATTGCCAGAAATCACGCCAGAGCCCGATTCGAAAGCACAAACCCCAAGCAACACCTCCGGTATAAGCCTGTGGAAACATAAGAATTTCACATTCGGTGTCATCACTCTGTTTCTCTACATTGCTGCACAGACCGGCATCAACAGTTTCTTTATCAACTATGCCACTGAAAATGCCGGCATATCAGCCCACGAAGCCTCCATTTGGCTATCATTTGTAGGCATGGGATTATTTACGGTGGGCCGTATGGGAGGTAGTTGGATTATGAGTAAAATTTGTGCCGAAAAAGTTCTCATTGTGTGTGGTTTGGGCGCAAGCATAGCCATGGTCCTGGCCATCTTCACGTCGGGAATGTTGGGCGTCAGCAGCTTCTTCCTCTGTTTCCTTTGCGAATCAATCATGTTCCCCACTATTTTCGCACTGTCTATTAAAGGATTGGGTGAGCAAACCAAAAGAGCTTCATCATTCCTGATTATGTCTATTGTAGGTGGTGCCATAGCTCCCGTCTTGATGGGTCATATCGCCGATACAATATCGATGTCGATGGCCTTTCTCATACCATTAGGGTGTTTCCTATTCATCTTAGGCTTCGGTATCAGTTACAAAAAACTGATAAGAACATAATAACATAAAAAGAGAGCGGGCTGCGTTTTCGCAGCTCGCTCTCTTTTTCATTTCAAACCAAGAGTATTGTTACCATATTACCACCCTCTCTTCAGGTGCCATATACATAGGTTGCTCGGGAGTAATACCGAATGCCTGATAGAAGGTTTCCAAATTACGGAGTGCTGCATTTACCCGCCATTTGCCCAATGAATGAGGGTCGGTCTTGGTGCGTCGCAGAATCTCCTCGTCGCGGATATTCGAGGCCCACAGATTTGCATACGCCAGGTAGAAACGCTGGTCGGGAGTAAACCCGTCAATCGGAGAAAGGTTCTCGCCGGCTGTGGCATTCTTGAAAGCCGTATAAGCGATACGAAGGCCACCCTGGTCGGCGATGTTCTCGCCCAAGGTGAAACGACCGTCGGCATGTACCGTGTCGATAACGACAATGCGGCTATACTGGTCGGCCAGAATATCGGCCCGGAGGTTGAACTGGCGGGCATCTTCTTCGGTCCACCAATCATTGAGGTTTCCATCTTTATCGAACTGACGGCCCATGTCGTCGAATCCGTGGGTCATTTCATGGCCAATAACCACACCGATAGCCCCGTAATTCACGGCATCGTCGGCATCGGCATAGAAAAACGGCGGTTGCAAGATACCGGCCGGGAAACATATCTCGTTGGTCGTGGGGTTGTAATAGGCATTTACCGTCTGCGGACTCATATACCACAGCGACTTGTCGACCGGCTTTCCAATTTTGTCGAGTGTATATGCCGTCTCAAAACGGGAGGCACTTTTCAGATTTTCCCAATAGCTCTTCTCTGGAGTTATTTCAAGAGCGGTATAATCGCGCCATTTGTCGGGATAACCGATTTTTACCGTGATGGCGGCTAACTTTTCCAGCGCCCGTTTCTTGGTCTCGTCGCTCATCCATTCGAGCTGCTCGATATGCTGACGCAAGGCATCTTGAAGATTAGCCACCAGTTTCAACATTCTCTCTTTCGACTGCTGCGGGAAATATTTGGCCACATATATTTCGCCCAGAGCCTCACTCAATACAGCGTCGGTTGTCGACAGGGAGCGTTTCCAGCGGGCACGGGGCTCTTGCTGACCCGAAAGGGTTTTCCCGTAGAAATCAAATTTGGTTGCATAGAAATCATCGCTCAGGTACGATGCCGCATTGTTGAGCAGATTAAAGGTCAGATAATCTTTTATCTCCGGCAACGAGAGTTGCGGATAGAAGCGGCTGAAGCCATCGAAGAAGGGCAATTGGGATACATCAAGGTAGCTCAGGCTGTCTACACCCAGTTCTGAAAAGAAAGCCTCCCAGTCGAAGCCGGTTTCACGTTTCAAGAAATCGGCATAGGCCATCTTGTTGTAATTTCTCATGGGGTCGCGCAACTCTACCCGACCGTATGAAAGACGAGCCAGTTCGGTTTCAATCTTCATCACCGATTCTACGGCCTTTTGGGCCGACGCATCGTCGTATCCGGCCAGGCGGAACAGCTGTCCGATACATTTCTGATAAGCCTCACGCAAAGCCACATTGGTACTGTCCGATTCCAGATAGTAATCCCGGTCGCCCAAGGCTATCCCGCCCTGACTTATACTCAACAGGTTTACTTCACTGTTTTTGCTGTCGGGGCCCACATAGAGATAAAAAAACGGAGCAAGCCCCTCGGCCTGCAAACGTCCCATAAGTGCCGCAGCCTCGGCAGGGTTGGAAATTCCGTTGATGGCATCCATGTCGGCAGCAATCGGTGCCACCCCTTCGGTATTGAGGCGTGCGCTGTCAAGCCCCAGCATATACAGGTCTTTCACCTTGGCGGCAATACTTCCCGGCTGCTGCTCCTTTTCGGCCAGTTCGGTAACCAAGTCGTGTACCTGCTCTTCGCACAAATCGGCCAGACGGTCGAACGAACCGTAGCGGCTGTATTCGGGCTTCAAGGGATTATTGGCCATCCAGCCACCACAGGCATACTGATAAAAATCGGTTCCTGGAGCCACGCTTAAATCAAAATTCGACGACGGAAGCGGTTTCTCGCCGTTTTGCCGTCCTGAACAGGCTGTCAGGGTCAAGGCAGCCATAAACGACAACATCATAGTCTTTTTCATAACACAGGTATTGGTTTTTTAGATGATTCATTACATTGTCTCTTTCCGCAACTGTTCGAGCGTTTCGGTCTGTTCGAGCCACAACTCGGTGAGTGCATCGGCATCTTTTTTCAGTGCACCGTGCTTCATGCACAGGTCAATATCGGCCATGCCTTCGGGGGTTGCCAGCCGGGCCTCTATTCCGGCTATCTCTGCTTCGAGTTTGGCCAGCCGCTGCTCAGTATCGGCAACAGCACGCTCCTGCCGTTTCACCTTCTTCTGCGCTTCCTTGCGGGCTTCAAAGGCCAACTTATTGTCGGTCGTTGTTTGCACAGAATTTTTTACCACAGTATTGGGCTGCGACTTTTCGGCAGGTTTGTTTTTCACTTCAAGCTCCTTCAACGACGACATCTTCTTGGCGGCCAAGAAGTCGTATATACCACCGAGGTGCTCCCGCACTCGCTGTTGCCCAAACTCATACACCTTTGAAACCAGGCCGTCGAGAAAATCCCGGTCGTGCGACACGACAATCAATGTACCGTCGAACTCCTTCAACGCCTGCTTCAAGACATCTTTGGTACGCATATCGAGGTGGTTGGTGGGCTCGTCGAGAATCAGCAGATTCACCGGTTCGAGCAAGAGGCGTATCATCGCCAGTCGGGTTTTCTCTCCACCCGACAAGACCTTTACTTTCTTTTCAGAGGCCTCGCCTCCAAACATGAAAGCCCCCAGTATGTCGCGTATCTTAGTGCGAATATCTCCCACTGCCACACGGTCTATCGTATCGAATACAGTAAGCGACTCATCGAGCAGCTGTGCCTGATTCTGCGCGAAGTAACCGATTTTTACATTGTGGCCTATTTTCAACTCTCCATCGTAGGGAATTTCCCCCATGATACACTTTACGAGGGTCGACTTACCTTCGCCGTTTTTACCCACGAAGGCCACCTTTTCGCCCCGTTTAATCGTAAAATCGGCATGCGCAAAAACAACATGGTCGCCATAGCTTTTACCCAAATCTTTGGCAATGACCGGATAGTCGCCCGAACGGGGAGCGGGCGGGAAACGCAACCGCAGCCGTGAATTGTCGACCTCGTCGACCTCGATGCGTTCTATCTTTTCGAGTTGTTTGATGCGCGATTGCACCTGCACCGACTTGGTAGCCTTGTACCGGAAACGTTCGATAAAAGCCTCCGTGTCCTGTATCTGTTTCTGCTGGTTTTCATAAGCCCGCTGCTGCTGTTCAAGCCGTTCGGCCCGCAACTGCACATATTTGGAATAGTTAACCCGGTAATCATATATGTGACCGAGCGAAATCTCTATCGTGCGATTGGTTACATTATCGATAAAAGCCCGGTCGTGCGATACCAGCACCACCGCATTGGCCCGCGTGGCCAGGAATGTTTCGAGCCACTGAATCGACTCGATGTCGAGGTGGTTGGTCGGCTCGTCGAGCAACAACACGTCGGGCCGCTGCAACAGCAGCTTGGCCAGCTCTATGCGCATACGCCAACCGCCACTAAACTCCGAGGTGGGCCGGTCGAAATCGGAACGCAGGAATCCCAGACCCAACAGTGTCTTCTCTATCTCGGCCAGGTAATTGCCCGAGCCCGACAAGGCAAGTTGTTCGCTCACCTGTGAAATGCGGTCGATCAACTCCTGGTAGCCATCGCTCTCATAGTCGGTCCGCTCGGCCAGTTCGGCATTCATCTGATCGAGACGCTCCTGCATCTCCTGGATATGCGAGAAAGCCAAAGCCGCCTCTTCGGTAACCGTTCGGCTGTCGGAGAGCTGCATCTGCTGCGGCAGATAGCCTATGGTTATATCCTTCGGCCTATTCACCACCCCCGAGGTAGGCTGTTGCAAGCCGGCGATAATTTTGAGCATGGTCGACTTGCCCGCGCCATTTTTTCCCACCAGAGCAATGCGGTCGCGCTTGTTGATGACATACGTTATCTTATCGAGTAAGGTGAAGCCACCAAACTCCACGGTCAAACCTTCTATTGAAATCATAATCGTGTACCTTCATTTATACCGTAACACACGGTCGTTTCAAAACACGACAAAGGTACACATTTTTACCCGAAGACGACACACCCTCCCCGCCTATCGAGAATTTATTCCCGAAAAACTCCCGGAACACCTTGAATACAACAGATGAGAGCTCAAAAGCGAATGCACCATAGAGATTGCCCGAATATTCTCCGGAGGGAAAGACCGTCAATCGGTCATGTTTATGTTTCTTGTCCCACAGCCGCATCATGCAACATTACATGGGTTTAATCTTGGACTCAATAAAGTCAATCTCTTCGGCCGTTAAACCATATTTCGCATAAAGCTCTGCATCTGTCCATGATTTTGAGAAATCTTGCAGCGGAATGAATCGGTAGGTCTTGCTCGTACCATGCTGACTTATTTTTGCCAGACTCAATAAAAATCGCGCGAACCGAGTTCTCAGATAATTGGAGAGATTTGAGGCTTTTTCTTGAGTCAAATCTAATTCTGCACCAACAACAAGGTAAGTTTCTGTACAAATAGTTCCTGGAGCTCCAACGAATGAATTTTGATTGTCATCATTCAATTCTGTTCCAATATTATTTGATTCAGGCACATACACTTTCCACTTATCAATCCATTCCGGATGTGAGTGAATTTCGGATAATTCAATATATCCAATTCGAGCTGCTTTCCCATAACATAAGATAGGAATATCCATATTATCCCGTGTATCGTGGAAAATAGAGGTTTTGATAATTTGACTCTCAAAGCCAAAGGGCTTTCTAGCAGATATAATTATACTTATTGATTGAAAGTGTATGGCATTTACGACTTTATCTAATATGTCGATAGCCTGGCTATCTCTTACAAAAATATCCAGATCATCAGTTTTCAGAGATCGTTGTGCGGTATGAGAATAATTCTCATAGTGAGTAACAACCTTTACTTTATGCTCGGTATTATCATAATTAGCATTTCGCATAAAATAGCAGACACCTCCACGATTATTCGTATTGGGAAAAACGTCCTCCGGGTGCATAAAATCATGCAATTCAGCAATGTGTTTGTCATTCAACATTGCGTTTCGGAATTCATCCAGTCCTTTCCCGCCAGCCATCCAACGTGAAGGCATGATGATACATAAATAAGTTGAGCCCACCTCTTTAGATACATTGACAAATTGATTGTAAATAGGCTTAGCACTGGCTCCTGCTCCTCCGTCGCTTTCCTGGTATGGAGGATTACCAATGACGACATCAAATTTCATATCTGTTAATTGCTTTATTATCTCATTATTATTTTCGCCAATCAAGTCATACGACGTAAAATCGGCATAGATGTTTTCTACCGGCATTCCGAGCAAGGTGTAAACCTTACGTGTAAATTCGTAGGCCAAGGTCGAGGTCGCAATTGCATATAATCCCGGCTTGACCTTCTCGCCGAATCTTCGATACAACGCAACGGAAAACTCTCCCTCTTTGGAGGCTATATCGAGAAATTTGGCATCCGCCTTCTCGTTCAACTCTTCGAAAGGCAGGATAGCTACCATTTCGTCGGCGACCTTCGCAGGGGTAACAATCTCAGAATCGGACAAACGTCCGAACCGGCGCATGGCTATCTCGACCCGCTCCATGGGGTGAAGTGCAGCATCGCGAATCAGATCGTTGGTATTCTCGATCTTATAGTCGAGATCTCGCAAAATAAACGGATTGCTCTTCTTCTGGATTAACTCCAAAACCTTTCTGTCCAGACCGAGATGGTTGGCAATTCGCCGGTTGTCCGCTGTCGCCGGGATAGCGGCAATCACCTCATCCAACGATTTGACGATCGAATCCGTCAGGAAGGCAAAGAAGAGAATGCGCGCATAATAGGCGGCAAGCCGTTTGTCGAGTTTGTCGTCCGCCTCTACCGGGTTTGGGCTATCGGGTTGCTGATTGGGTTCATCGGTGGGTTCTGCATCTCTGTTTTCAGGCCCTTCCGGTGCATCGGATATGTCTGGTGTATCAAGGTCATCACCCTTACCTTTTGTTGATTTCGTCATAAACCCACTCTTTGCATCGATAGGAGCAATACCCCGAATAACTTTGAGAATTTCGGTGTCTTCCAACAAAATGCTGTCGGTCGGGATCTCCGATGCCTCGTCCAATACGCTGCGATTTCTGGAATATTCTCGAACCGCATCTGTAATATTGGTCGGAGTCACTTCCTGCAGTTTATGCTTGTTCATCACGATGATGGGAGAGATCGCCAACTCTTTTGCGATACGTTCTCTCAAACCTGCATTACCCTGAACCTCCGTATTGACATTGTAGAACTGCGATTTCAGCTCCTGCAACCGAAACATACGGTTCGGATCGAAATCCACCAACAATGTCTGCGGTTTCATGTTGTATTTGATGGTTCGGCCGCTTTCGTCCTTGAAGGTGGTAACGTATTGATTCTGCAGACGGAATATTGCCTGGTCGTATTCCTGCGGAGATGCCGTTCCCTTGAGATAAAGCATCGTGTCCCATTGCGGCACGGTCGTTCCGGTCAACATTCGGTTAACGGTCAACGTCAGGGTCTTGCGTCCTTTTTCTTCGCAAGCCTTGATCGTCCCTTTGACTATATCCGTAGTCGGGTATTTACGCGCTTCGTCAAAACCTGCAATGTTGATAACGTCGTAGTCCCGCAGATTTTTGAATCGATTCTTTTCTCGTTGAATCAATGCGGCCATGGCATCGCAGGAGGCACGGAAAGGCAACACGACAACTATATGGCGGCACATCTTCCCCTCCTTGATTTTGTCGTAATCGAGAAAGCCGAGCAGATTCTCATCTTCTTTCGTACCATCGATTACCTCCAGCAAATCCAGAATCTCGGGTTCGTGTAAAAATTGCCGATGGCTGCCATCTCTTTTAAGCGTCATCGAGTGAGGCCGGAACAACTCGGAAAATGCATGGGTAATGCCCTTTTTGCGCAATTCCTCCATCTTTCGCACGGAAGAGTCATTCGGATTGAACGCAAAGCGAATCATCTGCGGGAACCCATAATAAGGATTGTCCCATTCGTTGCAATCATCTTCTTTGAGGTGTTCGTCGTCCCACTGTTTCTGCGCGTCGATAATGTCCGTAAACTGAACAAAGGCAATGATGTCCTCCTTTTTGAATTCATCGCTCATCAAAATACGGTATGGCGTACCGGAAAGATGAATGCGAATCTTCGCATTCAAGACTTTGACAGCCTCGTCTACCTGATCGAGCGTTTCAAAACCATCGACACTTTGCAGCTCTTTCTCAATCTGAGCTTCTTTGAGATTGCATTGTCTCAGGACCTTTCCGTAGGAAGCGCCACGAGCTCCGTAATGTGTTTCATCAACGATCAGCAAATCAATCTGATGTTCAAAAACCTCTTTATGTTTTGCCTTGATCTCATCACCCTGCAAATCTTGCAATGTCAGGCATATTGCCACCTTTCCACCGGCTGCAAGAGAGTTTGCAACAGCTCTTTCATCATTTAGCAATGATTTGCTGGTCAGAAATGTATACTCGGCAAAGTAAACATGGCTCTCAACCGTCCTTTTCCACTCTTCCAAGACGTCGCCTTTAGCGGAAACGATAACCACAATTTTCGCATCCATCTCTTTGGCGCAGCACATGGCTGTGAATGACTTGCCAAACCGCATTACGGCATACAACAGAAGATTGGTACGCCCGGCAGCCACTGCATTTCTGAAGTTGTCAATGACCTGCTGCTGGTTGGCACGAGGAGGATAGCTTTCCGTTCGCTCGTAGTTAAATGTTTGAGGTAGGCGATCCGGAGAATAAAACTGATATTTGCCGTTTTTCTCCCGTGCGCTTTGACAGATGTCCGATATAGCCTCTTCCAGATCTGCGGTTGTTGCCCCTTCAAAGAACTCCTTTGAATAGTAAGGCAGATGCCCAATCGTATCCGGCTGCAATCGTGCCCTACCTTTTTCCTGTTCCAGAAAAGTATGGACTGCAAAATCACGGAAAATAGTCTCTTCGTCTATCTGTGCCGAATGTTCATACTTCTGTATCAGATTGGGAAAAATCTTTCTCCATTCGTCCAAACGCACACGTACACCTCGGGCCGTGTCGCCGACCTTCAGATAGTTGGGAACCGTTTCGGTTGAGAAGGCATAGATATGTGGCTCTACCCGCCCTACAATCAAACCATCAAGAAGCGTCGTGTCTATTTTTAGATTTGCGTCTGCCATACTATTCTTCTTTTTTTAACAATGAAACAAACGTCAGCGTTTTATTGCTGCGCCAATCCTTAATCTTACAATAGGTGCCATTGTGTTTGTGGATATTGCCTTTCTGACAACCTTCACACTCTTGAACCGTTACGCTCGAATCGAACAGGCTTTGGACTGTTTGTTGCACGCTATGGCAACTTCCCGGAATTACCCCTTTCAAACCGTCCATCTGCCAAATATTCCATGAGATGATGGAAGCAATATATTGCAGCGATTTGAGTTGTGGCTTTTTACCAAACTTTGCTTTGTAATAGTCAATGAAGGTGTACAAAAGAGACTCCCGGGCAAGTACCAGATTGTCTCCCTGCCATTCGTACCCGTAAACACTCATATAGGCCGACTGGGCAGCTTTCAGCCATTCGCTTGACGTCTGCGTATTTTCCCCGACAACGCGAAGCTTTCTATCGAGTAGTCCTATCCTTCGTTCTATCGGTATCGGCTCACCAGTTACGGAATCATATCGGCTCACCAGATAGGGAGCCTCTCCGCAGGTAATTTCAAAACGATTTTCGCTGACGTAATCATGCCAGGTCTTACCTTCAGGAAATACGATTTTCTCCTTTGAAGGAATCCACGAATGTGAACCGTCAGGATTATCCACCTCCTTATTAAATACGTTTTCCCGTCCAAACCAAGCATTGTCTACCAGATTGTTTTGCTTGTTGCAAATCCATGAAGGCGTGAAAACTTCGGCCATTTCACGGCTGCGTTGCTGTTGCATTTCACGACTTTTGACGGCACGAGGCTTGATTATTTCTCCATTTTTACCAGTAATTGCCTCTAATGTAATTTGATCGCCGTACTGATATCCGACACCCAAATCGGCATAATTACTTGTTGCCCAAAAAATATTGATTTGACAATCCTCTGTGCTTAGTGTTTGATCTTTAAGCAACAGCGAAAGCAAATCTGGCGAATATTCAAAAATTTCATTTTCGCGTATATCAACTTGCAACAGATTCTTTATTTTATTCACGTCGTTCTTTTATATAGCTCACTTTTGACCACACATATCTCCTAAGAATTGGAATATATATATTGTCGATTTTTATAACTTATCTATTCTGTACAAAAATAAACAATATTCCCGTTACGAAAAAGCTTTTATCGATTAGATATTCTTATCTATTATTTACACAAAAAAGGAAATATAAGTAATTGAAGACTGACTTTCCATTACTGTCGCTGCGATCACCTTTGAAAGAAGCTAAGGTACGATTTGGTAAAATCTCATATATAATTTAGCCTTTTTACTCTCACCTTTCGCGCTATCTTTATAGAAGACAGGAGGCGGCTCGGCATAGTCAATGGACGAAAACTTCATTTTCTCCTTGCCTCTGCGCTCGCCTTTCGCTATCTTTATAGAAGACAGGAGTCGGCTCGGCATAGTCAATGATGAAAACTTTCGTTTTCTCCTTGCCTCGGCGCTCGCCTTTCGCTATCTTTGTTGAAAATACAATCATTTACTTACAACGCTTACAACACAACACTCAATATGGAAAAGACTTGGCGATGGTTTGGGCCCAAAGACCCCATCACGCTCGACATGCTGCGACAAATCGGTGTGGAAGGTATTGTTACCGCCCTGCACGATGTGCCCAACGGCGAAGTATGGAGCATCGAAAAAATAGAAACGATAAAAAACATGATCGAATCGCACGGCCTCCGATGGTCGGTCGTCGAGAGTCTGCCCGTGTGCGAAGCCATCAAGTATGGCGGCAC